>NZ_JAUBRH010000012.1:0-171838 GCF_036701775.1 Microcoleus sp. N9_A2
GAAGCCCAGGAAGCTGCGGAGATTGGACGACGGAGAGTAATCGTACAAGACAACGGCCCAATACACCGATGTAAAGAAGTCCAAGAGTTATGGCCGCATTGGGAAAATCAAGGTTTATATATCTTCTTTTTGCCCAAGTATTGTTCGGAAATGAACCCCATTGAATTGGAGTGGCAACACATTAAAAAAGATGAATTGGCAGGACAAATGTTTGATGATGAGTTAGAACTCGCCTACGCCGTAATTCATGGAGTAGAAGTTAGAGGACAAAGGGGAAACTACACTACACAACGTCTTAAGTTTAACTCCAATTAGGTAACTTAATGTTTTGTTACATAGATATGTTTTTTCCCGCCTACCTACTTACAACAATTCCTACCAAGTCATCTGGCACTGTGCCCAAAATCTCCCTTACCGCACCTTCTATGACGCATGGCACCATCCAACCACCACACCCCATCCTGAAGTTCCCGATTGGCAAACTTTCTCCCAAGACATTGCCAGAGAAATCAATAATCAAGCCGAATTATCCAATCAAATCCAACTTTTGTGCATCGACAGCAAAAAATTCATCAACCCCGACAACCCCGCCGCCAAGATTTACACCGAAATGCTGAAACAAGGCTGTCCCAAAAGTGAGGATGGCACACCGAAAACAATGGCAGATTTACAAACTTATTGGGATTTGCTGCTGATGGATAGCGAGAAATCTTTCATCTTAGTATTCTACAACTCGCGGGGGGAAGAGGCGACAGGATTTAGCGAGACATTTGTCAACGATTTAAGCAAGTTTGACGGCAATATTGCTATTGTTAGCGAGAATAACGCGCATTCGCTGACAGCTTTTTCACCCAGTCAATCGGATTTGATTGGAGCGATTGTGCGGTGGATTTGCCAAATTGTATGGGAAAGTTGATCGATTTTGCTCATCTGATATAGTTGGATTTTAATACCATTTTTACAGAATTTTAGTACAAAATTTGTGTTGGTTTGTTTATATTGCAATACGGTTCACTTAAGACAGATCCCCCCTAACCCCCCTTAAAAAGGGGGGGACAAGAATGCCCTCAAAGTCCCCCTTCTTAAGGGGGATTTAGGGGGATCTCCGGGGCATAAATAGTGTTAAGTGAACCGTATTGAACTATAAGTGCGATCGGGTGATACGCACCCGTAAACCACGACGGAACTTTTTAAGTCTCGCTTTTGGGTTTTTCTGGCCCAGAGGGTACTTCTCCCCTTTGTTGGGCTTCCAATAAAGCCGTTTCCACGAGAAAGGCTATCAGGTTAGCTGTGGATCTGCCTTGTTTATCAGCCCATCGATCTAAAGCTTCATATACGTAATCAGGAAACGTGACGTGAACGCGCTTGCTCAATGTAAAAGTTGGTTTGTTGACTAACGCTTTTAATGGTACAAGCTTAGGCTCTCGATCGTGTTGTTACTCTGGTCTTAAAAATGTAGTGACACAAATTTGGGCTTATTATGTTACAATTCCTCTAATCCGACTCCGGATCAGTCAAAAGCCAGCCCCGGGCCGTGGAAAGCAAGGACTGGCTATGGCTCCAATTAACAAAGGAGATACATCTATTATGCGGTATGAAAAACGTCTCAAACCGTGGATCGTTGTTCGTTTGCTTCCGAATCTGCAAAGGGTCGTTGTGGGTCGCTTTCGCAGTTGGTCAGATGCAGAGGGTCACTTGCGAGTTCTCAAACAACTGCTTCCCAGTGCTCGATTGACTCTTGTTTTCGATCCGATCGATTAATTTTGGTTGCGACTCTCTGAAAGTACGCGCGGCGAAGCTATCGGGCTCTTAATCGCCCGAATGTTTGATTCGGGCGATCGCATTTTTGGGCAATGTTAGACTGGACGCAAGATATGAATTGAATTGGGAAAAAACCGTGACAGCTACTCTACAAGTAACAGAACAGCCAACATCACAGCGATACTTTACTCCAGAAGAATATCTAGCTCTGGAAGAAACAGCAGAGTACAAAAGTGAATATTGCGACGGAGTAATTATTCCCATGACAGGTGCAAGTACAAATCACAATCACATTTCCCTGAATATGAGTATAGCATTACGTCTTGCTCTTAAGGGACTTGATTATAATGTTTTCATGGGTGACGTGCGCCTGTGGATGCCGAAAAAGCGATTTTATACTTATCCCGATGTGATGGTAATTTTAGGGAAACCTGAGTATTACAACAATCGCAAAGATACGGTAATAAATCCTCAAGTTATTATTGAAGTTTTATCAAAATCTACCAAAAGTTACGATCGCAGCGATAAGTTTCAGTTTTATCAAACGCTGCCGACCTTTCAAGAGTATATTCTAATTGACCAATCGCGAGTTTATATAGAACATTATTGTAAGTTGGCAAACAAGCGATGGTCGTACAGTCAGTACGATGAAGAGGATACAGCGCTAGTTTTTAATTTTTTTCAAGTTGAAGTGCCGCTGGCAGATATGTACGAGAAGGTTGATTTTGAGGCGGAAAATGAGCCAGAAGAGAGTGCGGAAGAATAAGACTGTTGTCTGAAAGTGCGATCGACTAATTTTATTTTAGCAATGTTTCTGGCGGGCGATCGGCTCTCTATACCGATTGTATGGAATTTGGGTTATTATTTAAAAGAGCGATTCCCTACGGGATAGCTTCGCCGCGCGTACTCAAAAAAAGTATTTGTTCAACATCCTTGTGGGAGAATATCTTCATGACAACCACTTTGCCAACAACCGAGCAACGTTACTTCACAGAGGAGCAATATTTAGCACTGGAAGAAACAGCCGAAGACAAAAACGAATATCTCGACGGAAAAATTATTCCTATGACAGGCGGATCTACAAATCACAATCGGCTCGCAGGAAACGTTTACATTGCTTTAAATTTGGCTCTTCCAGAACAAGAGTATGATGTCTTCATCGGTGACGTGCGTCTGTGGGTTCCAAAAGTGCGACTTTACACTTATCCCGATGTAATGGTAATTTTTGGGGAACCTGAGTACCACAACAATCGCACAGACATGATTACTAATCCTCAAGTGATTGTGGAAGTTTTATCAAAGTCTACTAAAAATTACGATCGAGGTGACAAGTTTAAATTGTACAAAACTATTCCTAGTTTTCGAGAATACATTCTGATTGACCAAACACAAATTAATGTTGAGCAGTATTCTAAAACCGAGAATAAAAGATGGTTGTATTCCGAGTATGATGAGGAAGATACCGCATTAGTGTTTAATTCCTTCGAGGTTGAAGTTCCTCTATCGGCTATTTATAAGAAAGTCAATTTTGAGGAAGTTGAAAAAGAGAATAATCAGAATGAGGTGTGAGGGCGATCTCAGTTGCCTCGTGTTAAACTGAATCTAGCGGTCGTGTTAAGCAAGGAAAAAAATAGCCGTGATACCTCTCAAAGAAAAACTTGTTGAAAAACTGAAAAATTTCTCTGAAATAGAACTGCAAGAAATCCTCAACTTTGCTGATTTCCTGTTATGGCAGCGGAGACAGCAGGAAGTAGCTTCGCCGCCAGATGAAACTGGCAACAATCAACCAGCAAATATGGATGAAGAGTGCGAGGTTCATTATGTTGGTGGAGTCTTAGTCGTCAAAGCATCATCAATAAAAAATCAAGAACTGATTAATTGGGATACAATTATTTACGATCTGCCAGAAAATGGAAAATATCTAATTGAAAAGACATGACTCAAAATAATTTACTGTCTCGCATCTCAATCGACTCGAATATCTGCTTTGGCAAACCCTGTATTCGCGGCCATCGCATCTGGGTTTCTCTGATTCTTGACTTTCTCGCTAGCGGCATGACTTTGGAAGAATTGCTTGAGGAATATCCGGGAATTGAACGAGAAGATGTTTTGGCTTGCATTGCTTATGGGGCTGAGTTGGCAAGAGATTATTATGTCGAAATTCATCTGGGTGAAAAAAAGGTAGTTTTAAAGTGAAGTTAAAACTTGATGAAAATTTGGGCAGCATCCGCGTTGTTTCGATGTTACGTTTGGCTGGCCATGATGTTGCGACTGTACGGGAACAAAATTTGAGTTCAACACCGGATGAATTATTAATTGATATATGTCGGAGGGAAGATAGATGTTTGGTGACTTTGGATAGGGGGTTTGGCAATCGCCTCCGCTACAATCCTTCTGATTATTCTGGGATTGTGTTACTGCGTCTGCCTTCTCAATCGAAACCGCAAGATTTGCAAGCGGCAGTAGAAATATTAATTCGCGGATTGGATGCCGCAGAAGTTGCGGGTAAATTGTGGATTATCCGAGGGGAACAGCTTTTGGAATATCAAGCAATATCGGAAGATGAATCTGAGTAAATGCGGGCAGAAATAATGGATAAATTTATTCAAGAATCAACTTTTTATTGGATACATCCGTACAGCTAAACCTTTTTCGTAACTAAATAAGTTGAGACCAACGGGGGCGGCAATAGCAGAGGCAATACCGAATCAAATTACAAAACGATTATCTTTTCCCGACTGAATGCCAAGATAAACGGTTCCGCTAATAAGAACAATTGCAATTAATGCTGAAATAATCTTCCTTCTCAAAATCACTGAAGTAATTCCAAAATTAAGGGTTGAAAGAGATCTGTCCAAGATTTTATATCGGCAAGGGCATCCACAACAGACGCCCTCACCAAACTAACTACGCGCCGACAGATTCCTTGGCCGCGTACAACACCTCAGCATTAATTAAAGCAATACCTCGTTCGCGGGCGAATTTCTCAGTATTTCGCTTCACCTTACCGCGCACGAAACCAGGAATTTTATTCAACTCCGCCTGTCCATCCTTCGTCCAATTCATATCAGAATCTGCCGAAATACCCTTGGTAATTACTTCCTTAGTATCGTGGCCGCCGAAGATTTCCAGCAAGTGGTCTTCCATTCCCAAAGTAAAGGAATTGTAGACCAAATCTACGCACTGATTCGTACCTTCATAACCCAAAAATGGTTTGTAGCCGATCGGGAAATTTTGAACGTGAATCGGCGCAGCAATCACACCGCACGGAATATCAAGCCTTTTACCCACGTGGCGTTCCATCTGCGTGCCGAAAATCGCGGAAGGTTCCGCCTTGGCGATCGCATCTCCGATCGCCCCGTGATCCTCCGTCACCAGCACTTCATCACAATACCCTTTTACCTCTTCCCGGAACCAATCAGCATCGTGTTTGCAGTAGGTTCCAGCCCACACAACGTGGATTCCCATCTCGCGTGCCAAAATCTTCGTCATCGCCGCAGCGTGGGTATTATCGCCAAATACGACCGCTTTTTTGCCGGTTAAGTTTTGGCAGTCGATCGACCTTGAGAACCAAGCAGCCTGGGACACAAACCGCGTTTGTTCGTCGATAAAAGCTTCATAATCAACATCAGCACCTTGAGCGTTCAAAACTTGCTGAATTTTACGAATACAACGCGCAGTTTCTACCACACCCATCGGCGTAATATCCACCATCGGCGTGCCAAATTCCTTTTGCAAATACTCCCCGGCTGCCATCCCCAATTCTCGATAAGGAACAAGGTTAAACCAAGCCCGCGGCAGTCTTTTTAAGTTGTGAACCGAAGCACCTTCGGGAATAACTTCGTTGACTTCAATTCCCAAATCTGCCATCAAACGCTTCAACTCAGTGCAGTCGTGCTGGTTGTGAAAACCCAGCGTAGACATCCCGATAATGTTGACAGATGGTTTTTCGCTTTTGGCTTCTACTAAATCGCCTTTTTTGCGGGCTTTGTTAATGTAAAATTGGACGATTTGATCTAAAGTGCGATCGGCAGCTTGCAATTCGTTGACGCGGTAATGGTTGACATCCGCCAGCAATACATCGCCCTTAGCATCCAATTGAGCTCGCTCCACGAAGTTTTCCAAGTCTTCTTGTAGAATGCTGGAGGTGCAAGTCGGAGTCAACACGATCAAATCTGGGTGCTCTTCTCTGTCTTTGCGGGTGATATTGTCCACCACCCGTTCCTGCGAACCCCGCGCCAGTACGTGTCTGTCAACGACGCTGGTAGTTACCGGGGTGAAATCCCGTTCCCTCTCCAGCATGGAACGCATGACGTTAAAATAGTCGTCTCCAATCGGTGCGTGCATGATGGCGTGGACGTTTTTGAAGGAAGTGGCCACGCGCAAAGTGCCGATGTGGGCTGGGCCTGCGTACATCCAATAAGCCAATTTCATAGGTATTTTTCCTGGTGTTGGTTGAGATTTGCCCGATCGGGCGATTACTGCTAAATTTTAAGGTTGTTTCTGATTTTCTCACCGGATGAATCCTTGAGAAATACTAACTTTCTGAGGATTTACAGATTTGGAAAAGGCTCAAACGCTTTGTCTGCTTGGCATTTGAGTCGCAATTCAAACAACTTTACCTTGGTTTTATGGCAATAATTCTTAATCTTTCCTCAAATTTTCTTAAGAGTTAGGCAAATTTGATTAATGTAGGGTTCGCTGCCGCGCACCAGACAAGGTGCAATAATTCTGCATTTTTTGTCAAATTTACTCTAGTCAAACGGTCAGTTAGTATTTTAACAGTTGACAGTTGACAGTTGACTTCGGAGTGCGAAGTTTTTAGGCAGGGGATTTAAGCCCCTGCCTAAAAACAATCCACCTAAAGGTGGGGGCTTAAATCCCCTGTGATGCAGGTTAATCGATCGGTCAAAATAGATAGAACTCCAGGAAATTGCAGCTTCCGAAGCAACACTTAACTCCCTCCGCGCCTCGGTCGCGAATTATAGTTAAGATTTGCACCGGCCGGTTTTTTTAAAGCACCCCAAATTAGTGCCAGATCACCGGAAAAAATAAATCTTTCAGCACTTGCGTATTTTCACGAGATGTGGTGACGCTCCACTAAAGTCCAGCGATGGCTGGGAATCTGAGATGATTTAGTTGCCAGCATGGCGATCGAGCATTAGAGTAAATCCTTGCACAAATCCTGTATTTGTGATCTTGTTTGCCTAACTGCTGACGAAAGCCCCAGCGTGCTTTTGTCAGCAGTAGCTCTTTCCTGTCAAGGCCTGCTTTCCCACACATCCCAAAAGATAGCTCTTGAGCGATAATGAAGAATAACATAGGATTTACGAAAAGAAACCCGATTTACACGATAAAATCTTGGGTTTGTCAACGACTAGCAACGAAGAAACCCGGTTTCTCGCCCGCCGCGCGTCAGTCCTGTAACATTGACCAAGCACACCTAATTTGAGAGAACCCAACTATGATGGCAATTCCCGGCGTTGCAGTTCTCGCTCTCATTTATGAAAGCAGCACTTCCCTGGTTTACCGCGGCCACAACGAGCAGAACAACCAACCTGTTATTATCAAACTTATCAAAGAAGACTATCCGACTCCTGAAGAACTGAATAGATACAAGCGCGAATATGAGATCACTGCCAACTTAAGCCTGTTGGACGGAGTTGTGAAAGTGTATAAGTTGCAACAGGTTAGAAATAGTCTGGCAATGATTTTAGAAGATTTTGGCGGGGAATCTTTAAAAATATTTATGGGTTCTCAAAAATTTACCATTTTAGGATTTCTGACTACTGCCATCAAAGTTGCGGAAACTTTGGGCGAAATTCATGGAAAAAATGTAATTCATAAAGATATAAATCCCTCTAATATAGTTTTTAATCCAGCTACAGGACAAGTTAAACTCATAGATTTCAGCATTTCAACAGCATCCAACCTGGAAAATATTCCAAATAAAAATCCCAATTTTTTAGAAGGCACTTTAGCCTATATGTCGCCCGAACAAACCGGCAGAATGAACCGGGTAATCGATTACCGCACCGACTTTTATTCCCTCGGCGTGACCTTTTATGAAATCCTGGCAGGACAACTCCCTTTTCCCACTACAGATCCCATGGAGTTAGTTCACTGTCACATAGCCAAACAGCCAGTACCTCTCGCTGAAATTGCCCCAGAAATTCCTCAAGCTGTTTCAGATATTGTGATGAAATTGTTAGCAAAAACCGCTGAGGAGCGCTATCAAAGTGCTTGGGGGCTAAAAGCCGATTTGGAATCCTGCCTGTTTCAGTGGCAAACATCTGGGGTTGTTTCTGAGTTTACTCTCGGCAGCCAAGATATTTCCGACAAATTTCAAATACCTCAAAAACTTTACGGTAGACAGCGAGAAGTTGAAACTCTTTTAGCGGCATTTGAACGGGTGGCAGCAACAAATAATCGAGGCTACCGCATCGACGACTCTCAAATTTCTGTCATCAAAAAAGAGAGCAAATCGAAAAAAGAAATTCCCTTGTCAGTGCTGGCTAGAGGACAGCATAAATCCCGCAGCGAGATGATGCTGATTGCCGGTTATTCCGGTATTGGCAAATCTGCAATGGTGAAGATTTTAGACAAACCGATTACCCGCCGGCGTGGATATTTTATTTGGGGAAAGTTTGACCAGTACAAGCGGACTATTCCTTACTCGGCCGTTGTCAGCGCTTTTTCGGAATTGGTGCGGCAACTGTTAACTGAAAGCGAGGCTCAATTAGCAGTTTGGCGCGAAAAACTCCGCACTTCTTTTGGGCAAAACGGGCAAATTATTATTGATGTCATTCCCGAAGTTGAACTAATTGTCGGAGCTCAGTCTCCTGTAGCTGAATTGGGGCCGACGGAATCTCTGAACCGCTTTAATTTAGTATTTCAAAATTTCATTCGCGTATTTTGCCAGCCAGAACATCCGCTGGTCATTTTTCTCGACGATTTGCAGTGGGCTGATTCGGCTACTCTCAAGCTGATCGAATTGATGATGACAGATGAAGCTACGCAATATCTGTTTTTAATTGGTGCTTATCGAGATAATGAAGTGAGTCCTACTCATCCTTTAATGATGACTTTGGAGACGCTGCGAAATCAGGAAGCTATCATTAATCAGATTGCTTTGTCGCCGCTGGGGGTGGAAAACATAACTCATTTGATTGCGGAAACTTTGCACAGCGATCGAGAATCTGTCAAACCGTTAGCTGAATTGGTAATCAATAAAACCGACGGCAATCCTTTTTTTGTTAATCAATTCCTGCAAACATTGTATCAGGAAAACTTGCTAGTTTTTCACCCGCCACAGTCGGGGAGCAAGGGCGGCTGGCATTGGGATATGACTCAAATTGAGCAGTGCGCTATCACTGACAATGTAGTAGATTTGATGGTACAAAAATTGAGAAAACTGCCAAGCTCAACGCAGCAAGTTTTGCGTTTAGTGGCTTGTTTGGGCAACGAATTTGACTTGAATACTCTTTCTTTAATTCATGAAAAAGAAGCCTCGGAAACTTTTTCTCACCTGTTGCCAGCGATTAAGTCTGGACTGATTCTGCCAACTTCGGAATTGGAAAGCAAGTCATTAGATTACGTGCTGTTTCCGCTATTAATTCTGAATTATAAATTTTTGCACGATCGCGTACAGCAAGCAGCTTACGCTCTGATCGACGACTCGCAAAAAAAGGCAGTTCACCTGAAAATAGGCAGGCAAATCCTAGAAAACACCCCGGCTGAATATCGCGCTGACAGAATTTTTGAATTAGTCGATCACTTGAATGTGGCTCGATCACTAATTAAAGACGATCGAGAATTAATTGAACTGGCAACGCTGAATTTAGACGCCGCCCGCAGAGCCAAAGATGCCACTGCTTATGTTGCTGCCTTGCAGTATTTGACCGCAGGCATGGACGGTTTGAGCGCTGATATTTGGGATGCCCACTACGATTTAGCCTTTGCCTTGCACATGGAGCGGGCAAATGTTGAGTATTTAAACGGTTATTTCGAGAAGTCTGAAGAATTTATTAATATAACTCTGGAAAAAGCGCGATCGCCCTTAGAAAAGGTAGAAATTTACAACCTGCTGATCGTACAGTATACCCTGCGGGCGAAGTACGAAGAAGCCGTTAAAGCAGGAATCAAAGCTTTGGACTTGCTTGGAATTGACTTGCCACTAGACGGGCTGCAAAAAGTCATATCCGAAGAGTTTGCAGCAGCCACAAATATTTTAGCAGGTAGAGAAATAGCTTCCCTGATTGACGCCCCCGAAATGACTGTACCCGACAAAAAAGTTGCAGTCAAATTAATTACAAACTTGCTCACATCGGCGTACCTCAAAAATCCCGACTTGTGGAAAGTCAGCGTTTTAAAAGGAGTCAATCTTTCTCTACAATACGGTTTAGTACCCGAAGCCTCTCTTTGCTATGCTGGCTACGGTATGTTCTTAAACGCAGTTTCGGGAGATTACAAAGCTGCGTATCAATTCGGCTTGCTATCGCTGAATCTCAGCGAAAAATCTGGCAATATCGGCTTGAAGTGCAGAGCTTGTTCATCCCTGGTAAGTATTTTTTATTACTGGTTCAATCACATCAAAGATTCCCACGCTATCAGCAATGAAGGATATCAAGCAGCTTTAGAATCAGGAGATTTAGAGTATGCGGGTTATATCCTGTCCAACCGCATAGCTAACTCATTTTTTCAAGGTAAAGAAATCTCGCAAATTCTGGCCGACACGAGCAGATATTTGCAGTTCAGCCAAAAAACCAAAAATCAGCTCGTAACCGATATATTATTAGGGGTAGAGTTAATCCTGCGTAACTTGAGCAAACTAACTCCTGAAAAGTTTGTATTTGAAAGCGAAGATATCAGCGAAGCTGAATACGTACACAACTGTCAAGCTCATCAAAATTTGTACTCGCTCTGCCTTTATCAGATTCGCAAATGCCAGGTAATGTACTGGTACGGCAACTTCAATGAAGCGCTACAACTAGCTTTTGAAGTAGAAAAACAGCTATCTTTTATTACCGGAGCGATACCCGCTACCGAATGGAATTTTTTCTTTTCTCTAACTTTAGCCGCGGTTTTCCCAAATGTTTCAGAAGAGAAGCAAAAGGAATACTTGGAAAAGTTAGAGGAAAACCAAAAACAGATGAAAATTTGGGCAGACAACTGTGCCGAAAATTTTCTGCACAAGTATCTTTTAGTACAAGCAGAAATAGCCAGAATTTCCAAGAAAGATTCAGAAGCTGTAGAATTGTACGATTTCTCTATAAATTTAGCCCAAGACAATGAGTTTGTTCAAAATGAAGCGCTAGCTAATGAACTAGCAGCTAAGTTTTGGTTGAGTAAAGGCAAGTATCAATATGCCAAAATCCACTTGCGCGAAGCTCACTCCTGCTACTTGCGCTGGGGTGCAGTTCGCAAAGTAGAAGATTTAGAACAGAAGTATCCGCAGTTGCGGGAAATGACGCCGCTCAACGGAAGTTTTAACAACAATCAAACTACCACAACTATTCATACTTCTACTGGCAGCGATGCGAGAGTGCTGGATTTGGCAACGGTAATGAAAGCATCTCTGGCGATTTCTAGCGAAATTGTCCTCGATAAGTTGCTGGCTTCTTTGATGAGAATCTCCTTAGAAAATGCGGGTGCTCAATTAGGTTTTCTGATTTTAGTTAGAGATGGTAAACTGTTGATTTCAGCTAAAGCGTCAGTATTTGCTGAAGATGTAGCTGTGCTGCAATTTACGCCTGTTGGAGACTATCATGATTTACCTGTGACGGTGATTAATTACGTGGAAAGGACTCGCTCGGATTTGGTGTTGAGCAATGCGGCGGCTGAGGGATTATTCACAGCCGATCCTTACATTGCTAAACACCAACTGCAATCTATTTTGTGTACTCCAATAATCAATCAAGGCAAACTGATCGGCATTCTTTATTTAGAAAACAATTTGACTGTCGGAGCATTTACTCCCCACAGATTGGAAGTTTTAAGGTTGCTTTCTTCCCAAGTGGCTATTTCTTTGGAAAATGCTTTGCTTTACAATTCTGTGGAACAGAAAGTACAAGAACGGACGCAGGAGTTAAATGAAAAGAACGAGCGTTTAGAACAAACTTTGCGCGAACTTAAACTAACTCAAGCTCAATTAATTCAAACGGAAAAAATGTCTAGTTTGGGGCAAATGGTCGCTGGTGTAGCTCACGAAATTAATAATCCTGTAAGTTTTATCTACGGCAATCTTAATCCGGCTAGCGAATACGTTAAAGACTTGCTAAAATTGATTGAGCTTTACCAGCAGCACTATCCAGAACCGGCTGATGAAATTCTAGAAGAAATAGAAACAATTGAGCTGGAATTTTTGAGCGAGGATTTGCAAAAGCTGCTGGATTCCATGAAAGTAGGAGCGGAAAGAATCCGGGATATTGTGCTAAGCTTGCGGAATTTCTCGCGCCTCGACGAAGCGCAAATGAAGTCGGTAGATATTCATCAAGGCATCGACAGTACGGTGATGTTGCTGCAACCGCGCCTGAGAAAAGAGGGCGGGCGTTTGGGAATTGAGGTGATTAAAAATTACAGCACGCTACCACTAATTACTTGTTATGCGTCTCAGTTGAATCAGGTATTTATGAATATTTTGACAAATGCGATCGATGCTCTCCTCGTAGCAAGAGATTGCCCGGAAAACTCTCATCAACAGCCTACGATTACAATTTCTACAGAGGTGACTGACAGGAATTCAGCGATAATTAAAATTGCTGACAGCGGGCCAGGGATGAGCACTGAGGTGCTGCACAAGATATTCGATCCATTTTTTACAACTAAGCCCGTGGGTTCGGGAACGGGTTTAGGATTGTCTATTTCTCACTCGATTGTTGTCAGTTCTCATGGCGGAAAATTGACTTGCGTTTCTGCACCCGGAGAGGGGAGCGAGTTTATTATTGAAATTCCGATCGCCCCCAGGCAAGTTTTGTAACCGGCGCCACCATCAACCCACAGCATGGCTGAAAGAGTAATGATGTTTCTGGGAAAATGGAAGAATAAACGTCTCTACCTCTCTTTATCTGCGTGAATCAGAGTCAATCCATTGTCATCTGCGGTTAATACATTCTCTTTTTTGACCGCAGATGAGGGCAGATTAACACAGATTAACGCAGATGAATTAGATCTATTTCGGTGGCGCTGTTCGTGATTGTTGACCTTCTGCGAAGCTGAGTGGGCATCGCTGTTGAAGGAATTCATCAAATAAGTTAGTGATAAAGTTTCCAGCATTCTCGCACAATTTCCCAATCCTCCTGCGTGTGAATTACCAAAATTCTCACCGCTGAATCCACTGCCGCAATATCTTGATCGATCAGCGACTGTTGATTTTTATCACCATCCAATTTTAACCCGATAAATCCAAAAGCTTCGCAGGCGGCAGCCCGCACAACAGCAGAATTTTCCCCAACACCCGCAGTGAAAATCAAAGCATCCAACCCGCCCAAACTCGCCAACATCGCCCCGATACCAGCCCGCAAACGGTGCACGTAAATATCCAAAGCAAGTTGAGCGCGAGAATTGCCATCTTTAATGGCTGCCAAAATTTGCCGCATATCGCTAGAAACCCCGGAAATTCCTTTTAAACCAGAATTCCGATTCAGAATATTATCTAGTTCCTCAGCAGTCAAGTGCGATCGCCTTAACAGATGAATTATGATACCAGGATCGATCGCCCCCGATCGACTTCCCATCATCAAACCATCCAAAGGAGTAAAACCCATCGTAGTATCAACACTCCGACCACCGAGAACCGCCGCCAGAGAGCACCCGTTGCCCAAATGACAGCTAATCAGCCGCAAATCCGCCGAATCGGGGTTGAGAATTTCAGCAGCCCTGCGAGTGCAATATTGATGGCTAATGCCGTGAAAACCGTAGCGGCGAATCCCCTCTTCCAGCCATTCGTAGGGCCCAGGATAAACAAACGCAGCGGGCGGCAATTGGGCGTGAAAAGCCGTATCAAAAACTGCAACTTGCGGCACATTTCCCAGTATTTTTTCAATTGCTTCGATGCCTTCCAAATTAACCGGATTGTGGACGGGAGCAAACTCAGATAAACGGTCAATTTCCTGTTTTACTTCCGGCGAAATCAGCCTACTTTGCTGATAGTTTTCCCCGCCGTGTACGACGCGATGGCCGACAATATCAATCTCGTTTAAACTATTAATAACTTGAGTTTCCCCCTGCCACAAAGTCTCCAGCATTCGAGAAATCGCCCCGGCGCGAGAATCTGAGGTAAATTCTTCCTCAAACCTATGACCCGCAGCAGTTTTGACTTGCAACTCCCCGGCATTTTCGCGGTGAGTCCAGTCTATTTTTGCTTCCCAGAGAGGTTGTGGCGGGCGATCGGGAAGCTGATCGTTTAGTTCGTACAAGCAGCTTTTTTGACTGCTAGAACCTGCGTTTAAAACTAGGATTTTCATGGTAATTTGTAATTTGTAATTCAGGGCTTACGCACTCCGACCTAAGAAACAGGATTTTTACCTTTTCTGCTGGTTGGAACCTGTGTATTTTGCTAAAAAATCCGGTTGCTGGCTACCCGTATTAATTGTTAGCTATTCACTAATTATATCTTTGTTAAGGAATATGTCAAATTATTAAAAATTAATTCGATCTGTAGCCACGGGTTGCTGTTGTTTGATATATCTTCATCATCAGATTTTGATGCACTAAAAATTAAGGATGCGATCGCCATGTTGCCAACAATTTTACTAACCGTTAGCGCCAGAACCGTAGAGTGGAGCCCCGAAATCGGTTTAATTATGATTATTTGCAATGTTGCAGCCATTGCTTTCGGCAGCTTAACCATCAAAAATCCCCACACAGGCCCAGCCGCGCCCTCAGCGAATCTGGTGGGCGGTTTGAGCTTGGGTGCACTTATCGGAAGTCTCTGCTTCGGTCATATTCTGGGAACAGGTACGATTTTAGGATTGTCTTACTTGGGCGCACTTTAGTTTCAGATTGTAGGGTGCGTCCCCGCACCTTACCGCCAATCTCAAGTACCGGGTAAATTGCGGAGAGTTTCATCCATGTAAGAGCGATCGCCCAAAACCTCCAGCATCGGCCCGCGCACATCAAACTTGACAACACTCACAGAAGCTGCTAAAGCGGCAATGCGATTGCGGTAACTTCCCAAATCTATCCCCAACAAACTGCACAGAATAATCCGAATAGTCGCCTTGTGGGAAACTACCAAAACATTACCATTTTTGTACTTTTCCTGAATTTCTGCAATCACTAAGGACGATCGGCTAGCAATTTGCACAGAAGTTTCCCCCTCAGTCGGTGGATTCCAAGCCGGTTCCGTCAACCAATTAATGTAATCTTCAGCATATTTTTCGCGGACAAATTCAACTGTTTCACCCTCCCACTTGCCGTACTTAATTTCCTTCAATCCATCGCGCAGTTGCATTTCAATTCCCACAGCATCGCAAAGAGGTTTAGCCGTAGCAATTGTGCGTTTCATGGGACTGACATAAACAGCATTCCAAGGCAATTTTGCGTAAGTTGCAGCAAATTGTTCGGCCATCATAGAACCTTCCGGTGTTAATTCTGCGTCGAGGTCGCCACAGTAGCCGCCCGTCTTGCTGTAATTTGTTTCACCGTGTCGCAGAAAGTAAATTTTTAAGCTCATATAGATATCTTATTTCATTGGTGAACAGGATTTTTTTTTATTAACCACAGAGGGCGCAGAGGGCGCAGAGTCAGAGAAGAGAGAGATGAATAATTCCGATACTTACGGATTTGATCTTGATTGTATTTGAATTTTATCAGCTTAGCAAAAGAGTTTTTAAAACTCCTTATCAATAATAATCCAAACTTTTCCCATATCTATCTCTAATCTTCCTCTGTGTTCTCTGCGGTTAAATAATTCCGATCCAACCGGAATTAATATGATTCATTCTAACAGGACTTAGGGAAAAAATGGAAGGACTAAAGTCCTCATATAATTAGGGGAAGAAGGACTAAAGTCCTCACTACGAACCTATTAACCCGGTGCACCTGATCGCACACCTTGATCTCCCGTCACCTCCGAACCTTTAGTTTCCTTCGGCGCATCCGACGAAACCGCGCCACCGTGAGGCCACTTCCAATCGCGGATTTCCGGCATATCATCGCCGTGTTTCCTAATGTAATGCCTGTGATCGATCAGCTTGTCCCGCATAGCCTGTTTGCCGTAAGCTGCTACAGAACTCAGTTTCGGAACGCGATCGAGTACATCACCAACTAAATGGAAGCGATCGAGATCGTTCATCACCACCATATCAAACGGCGTAGTAGTCGTACCCTCTTCCTTGTAACCGCGAACGTGAATATTCGAGTGATTAGTCCGGCGGTAAGTCAAGCGGTGAATCAGCCAAGGATAGCCGTGAAAAGCAAAAATCACAGGCTTATCCTTCGTGAACAAAGCATCAAAATCGCGATCGGACAAACCGTGGGGATGTTCGCTAGTAGGTTGCAGCGTCATCAAATCCACCACATTTACCACCCGCACTTTTAACTCGGGATAATCTCGGCGCAGAATATCAACCGCAGCCAAAGTTTCCAGCGTCGGAACATCGCCCGCGCAAGCCATCACCACATCCGGTTCGCCGCCTCGATCGTTGCTAGCCCACTCCCAAATACCGAGGCCAGTCGTACAGTGTTTGATCGCAGCATCCATATCCAAATACTGCAAAGCCGGCTGCTTCCCTGCAATAATCACATTAACGTAATTGCGGCTGCGGAGACAGTGGTCAGTTACTGACAGCAAAGTGTTCGCATCAGGCGGCAAATAAATCCGCACAACTTCCGCTTTCTTGTTAATTACGTGGTCGATAAAACCCGGATCTTGGTGAGAAAAACCGTTGTGATCTTGCCGCCAAACGTGAGATGTCAGCAAATAATTCAAAGAGGCGATCGGTCTGCGCCAAGGAATCTCGCTAGTAGTTTTCAACCACTTAGCGTGTTGGTTGAACATCGAATCAATGATGTGAATAAACGCCTCGTAGCAAGAGAAAAATCCGTGCCTTCCTGTCAGCAAATAGCCTTCCAGCCATCCCTGACACAGATGTTCGCTGAGGACTTCCATCACGCGGCCGTCGGGGGTGAAGAGGTGGTCATCTTCCGGTAAAGTTTGAGCCATCCACCCCCGACTCGTCACTTCAAACACCGGATCGAGGCGATTTGAGGCTGTCTCATCCGGCCCGACAACTCGGAAATTCGCGTTTTCCTGATTGAGTTTCATCACATCTCGCAGGAAACGGCCGCAGACGCGGGTTGCTTCTGCCATCTCAGTGCCAGGTTTCTGCACGTCTACGGCGTAGTCTGCAAATTCCGGCATTTTCAAGTCTCGCAGCAGCTTGCCGCCGTTAGCGTGGGGATTTGCCCCCATCCGCCGATCGCCCTTGGGTGCAAGTTCCGCCAATTCTGCAATCAGTTTACCCTTGTCGTCAAAGAGTTCTTCGGGCTTGTAGCTTTTCATCCAATCTTCCAGGAGTTGGACGTGTCCCGGCTTAGAAGCCATTTCAGCTAACGGGACTTGGTGCGATCGCCAAGAGCCCTCAGTTTTCTTACCGTCAACCTCCTTGGGCCCAGTCCAGCCTTTGGGAGTTTTCATCACAATCATCGGCCACTGCGGGCGATCGGTACAACCTTCAGTCCGGGCTTTTTCCTGAATCGCCTTAATTTCACCGATCGCCGCATCCATAGTTGCAGCCATCAACTGGTGCATCGTTTCCGGGTCTGAACCTTCCACCCAATAAGGTTTGTAGCCGTAACCAACCATCAAACTTTCCAATTCCTCCTGCGGAATGCGGGCCAACACCGTCGGATTAGCAATTTTGTAGCCATTGAGGTGCAAAATCGGCAACACGGCCCCGTCGCGAATCGGATTGAGAAACTTGTTAGAATGCCAGCTAGCAGCCAACGGGCCGGTTTCTGCCTCCCCGTCGCCGACAACAGCCGCCACAATCAAATCTGGATTGTCGAAAGCCGCCCCGTAGGCGTGGACGAGGGCGTAGCCGAGTTCGCCGCCTTCGTGAATCGAACCCGGAGTTTCCGGCGCGACGTGGCTGGGGATACCGCCGGGAAATGAGAACTGTTTGAACAGCCGCCTGATCCCCTCTTCATCTTCAGAAATGTTCGAGTAATATTCGCTATAAGTGCCTTCGAGATAGGTGTTGGCGACCAAGCCGGGCCCGCCGTGTCCTGGGCCTGCGATGTAGATGGCGTTGATGTCTTGGGCTTTAATGATGCGGTTGAGGTGAACGTAGATGAAGTTGAGGCCTGGAGTGGTGCCCCAATGTCCGAGGAGTCTCGGTTTGACGTGTTCGAGTTTGAGTGGTTCTTTGAGTAGCGGGTTGTCGAGGAGATAGATTTGTCCGACGGATAGGTAGTTTGCGGCCCGCCAGTAGGCGTTCATTTTGTGCAGTTCTGAGTCGGAAAGTGGCTTTAATTGGGGGATCTCGGTGGTTTCTAGCATCATCGGCTGTTGACTCCTGAGTTTTGGTTGTTTTGTAAAGTGCGATCTAGAAGTGCGATCGATATTAATTTGTTATTTGTGACATTTTGTATTTAAACTCCATGTCTTCCACGCAAACTATTGAATTCTAGCTCGTTTATGTCTACATAAAAGTTTAAATCAATGTTAATTTCTGGCTAAACATCGCACAATTCTGAGGGCAGAAAGATGGAGATTTTCGGGGATCAAGGAATTCAGTAATATAAAATAGGATTTACACAAGAGTTTGCGGAGAGGGTGCACTGTGTACCTGATACGTATGTGCAGCGGGTCGCCGGATGTGCTGTGCAAGTCCCCAAAAAGATACTTCTCAAGGTAGAACTCGTAAGGATTTATATGTGAATTAAATTTTATTTATGCAGGCGAATTGTCCGCTGACTCCTTTTCTGCTAAAGTTTTGTATGTTCGTCATATCAAAGTTCTCGTTAGCTTAGCTTGTGGAGGTACTTAAATCATACTCATCTTGAATATTCTTGATTCGGAAACTAGCATTAAATTTTTTCTTAAACTGAATTTTTAGCTGTTGTATACTTGTTGTCTGTTGTGGCACTCGTGTAGACACGACAAAACATAGCTTCTTAATCTTTTGGGGATTTTCCGAAAGTAATTTAATAGTTGATTCTATTTGTTTAACCGCCTGTTCAATATCGCTTCCTTTCAACTCTACATATATTTCTACTGCAGCAGAAGGAATGAGTGCGTAGTCGCAACGCAAAGTCTCATTGTCACTAATAACGCAGCCATCAACCTTAATTTTTAATATTTCGTCTTGATTCGGGTTGAGGAACGTTATTTTACTTTTTTTTTCCTGCAAGACAATCTTGGTGTCGGATTTATATTTCTCACACTCTGGAAGACTTTTCATATACGATTCAAACTAAGTTGAGAAGTTGATCGAATTCAATAGCTAGTTCATCAGAAACAGAATCAATGACTCGCGCATCGATCAACCCAGTATCAGGACACACAATACTATTGCATTTTCCATTCATCAAAACATAGGCTGAGATGTCGTCAACATCTAATGATTTGTATCTAGATACAATCTTTTCTAGTTGATGTTGTATATCTTCGCTGGACTCTTCATAAAGAAGCCCAGCCTGGAGCAGATTATTAAGCGCTGTCAGGACATAAGGACTATGGGTAGTTATAAAGAATTGAAGTTGCTCTTTGCGACAATTAAAGACAGTAGCGATCAACTCGACAATATTACGCTGTGCGCTTGGAAATAAATGCGCTTCCGGCTCCTCAATATACACTGTCTGACCGACAGGAGGGGAAGCTAGTAAAGGTAGTGCAGCTAGCATAATTGTCAGAGGCAATGTTTCCTGTTGACCGGAAGATGAGTTCGCAATACTAATACGTCTTCCATCTGCCACCTCCAGAAAATCTTTGCCTTTTTCCTGTATATGCTTACCACATAAAGACTGCTCTATGAGCCTGTTTATTTCCTCTAGTATATCTTTTGTATATTTATCTTCAGGATCAATTTTATATTGTATACGCAAATTTTTTATCCCTTCGTATGTTGAGCCAAACGATCTTAGAAATGGATCTAAGGTATTATTGCTTGACAGAATAGAAAAAATATTGCTCTGAAGATTAGAGAAAAATGAGCGACCAGCAGGAATAAAAAGCTGATTGAAGGCTGCCTCTCGACCAATGGACCTGCCTAAACTTTCTACTAAGTGATCTTTTAAAATTTTTTGGCTGAAAAGTGAACTATAAATAATATCAAAACTAGGAGCTATTTCCGAGCTTTTCTCTCTTCCTTTTTTTAGCAAATTGCGTAGGTCTGCCAATTCTTTCTTGAAAAAATCTGAATATCTGAGGGAAATTCTACCTTTGGTATCCTGTTTTCTACTAACTTCTATAAAAACATTGGAAATTTCATACCTGATGAAAAAATCTTGTTTTCCCCAACAATCAGGAGGAAAATATTCCTCAAACGTCTTGGAATAATTTGAATCTAGATTGCGTTTTGTCTGCTCATTATTTACAACAGATAAAATTTCCCATACAAAGTTCTTAAAATAAAATAGAAGTTTAGCGCAAACGCTTTTACCGCTGGCTTGAGGGCCAATAAGTATATTTATTCGTTTGATTTGAATTTCTAAATTTTGGATACCACAAAAGTTTCTAATTATTAATTTTTCAGCCATAATTGAAATCAAGTATGCTAAGGGCTTCTATCATCTTAACATACCAATTTAATTTTTATGGTTAAAGTTGTCACTTTTGTGTTAGTAAACCGAATTAGTCACCCTAGGAAAAACCTCAAACAACTCTCATTAATATCAAGATGGATTAATACCATTTGTACCAATATACTTTTGGATTACCGCAGTTTTTTCGTGAAAGTCGATCGCGCATATCGCCTTTCTGGTGGCAGAGGAGATTTTAGACCAACGTCCGGTTATTGATAGGGAAAAGAATTACCGAAACCCTAAAATAATACCATTTTTACAAAGTTTGGCTAGAAAATAAGTGTTGGGTTTGTTTACATCGGCTCTGGATGGCACAGGTGCGGATCTGTGAGATTGTCGATATGCAAGTTAGGGGTTGTTCATGGCGGCGCACCCTACGACTACTTAGCCGATCGCCAAAAACTAAATTAAAGCAATCTCAATCCGAAAATCACTGCATCGGTTTGATTGCTGGCTAGATGCCATCGCCGATATTTCCGGCTGAAAAAACCTAGGAGGCGACTAAAACAGGACACTCTGAAATCCGGCAAATATTGGAGACAGTTGGCTGGTGGGAAACGACTAGCAGTTCGTGAGGATAGCGGGGACGCGGGTCATTTTCTAACCAGATGGGCGGTACCATCATCACTTCATAGTAAGCGATCGTATGCAAAACCCCTGGTTGGGACTTCAATTCTACTGTCAAGCCCGCTCGGTACTCAAATGCTTCTTCCCAGTCGAGGTTTTCATTCATATCCATATTCATATCCATAGGGATCGCGCCTCTTAATCTTGTTTCGTTTCTTAATTGTAGACCCCTACATAAAACATTCGGTACTTTCTGTTGTTTTTGATACATTTTTTAACTTTTATGTGATATCCCTGACAATTTAACAGAGAGGAGCAATTGTCAATAAGTAAATAGGCTGATTTTGCCGGCTGGTGACAAGCCAGCCCAAAAGCTAGGCTTGACAAGAGTTTGAGTTGATATGTCTCAAAAAAAATCCGGGCGGGCGATCGAACCGCGAAGACGTTTATGACACATTCGTAAGAGAAGAGAATTTTAAGGACTGAAGTCCTTACTACAAACCTATTTTTGCAAGTTTTTCTAGTATTTTATAAATAAAGAAACCCGGTTTTTTTTAATAAAGCGGGTTTCTGGATGAGTGAAAAGTAAACTAATTTCACTGGGGTTTTTTCTTAGTCGCCGTCTTTTTAGCAGTTGTTTTTCTTCGCCGCCGTCTTAGTTGACTTTTTCGACTTGCTGCGAGTTTTTGGGCCCGCTGCGGCACGACGGCGGGATTATACGGGCAGGAAAGTCGATCACGCATATCGCCTTTCTGCTGGCTGAGGATATTTTAGACCAACGCGAGGTCAGGGATAGGGCGATCGCCCTACAATATAAAATACATACATAATTCATACATCAAATAAGCTCTATGACAATCCCAGAATTAGAAGCGCAACTTCTTGCCTTAACGCCAGCAGAGAAAGCAGAGGCAATTCGCATCTTAACTCAGAGTCTAAAAAACAGCGGACGGTCTATTACAAAAACTCCCGCTGTGATGGGCGGCGATGCTTGTATTGACAATACTCGCATTCCCGTTTGGTTACTCGCAAGCTATCGCAATGACGGCGCTACCGATGCTTTTATCCTAGATTGCTATCCCCATCTGAGTGCTGCTGATTTAGTAAATGTTTGGGCTTATGCGGTCGCTTATCCTGACGAAATTGAGGAAGCAATTAGACTGCAAGACGAGGCTGACGAAATCTTAGATACACCTGACAATATCCCGTAAACCTACGATCGCGCTACAATAGTAAATACATACATATTGCATAAATCAAACAGGTTGTATGAAAATTCAAGAATTAGAAGCACAACTCCTAGCCTTGACGCCAAGCGAGAAAGCTCAAGTTATCCAATTATTAACCCAAAATTTAGCTAACACCTGGCAAGGAATTAGCAAAACTCCCGGTGTCTGCGGCGGTGATGCTTGTATTATAAAGACTCGGATTCCTGTTTGGGTGTTGGTGAGTTTTCGCCACTTGGGTATGAACGAATCCCAACTCTTAGAGAACTATCCCACACTAACTGCTACTGATTTAGCAAATGCCTGGGCTTACGCGGCCGCTTTCCCAGATGAAATTGAAATAGCTATCCGCGAGAATGACGAGGCAGACGAAATCTTAGATACACCTGAAAATATCAATTAGTAAAATATGGCATAATATAAATATTCGTTTCATAGCTTTGCACCTATGACCGCCCAAATCACCCTAAATCTGCCAGATGAAGTCTATCACCAAGCAGAATTGCTAGCGCAGCAACGCCACCGCAGCGTCAGTGAGATTCTAGTAGAAACTCTGGAAATTTTCTTATTGCCAACTTCTAAACCAGTATCAGCACTGTCTGATTCAGAAGTAATCACTCAGACTCAACTCCGGCTGCAACCAGTCCAAGAACAAAGATTGAGTGAATTGCTAGACCGCCAACAATCCGGTACGATCGCATCTGTAGAACGCGAGGAATTGCAGGCATTAATCCACATATATGAAACTCGACTATTGCGACAAGCTCAAGCCTTAAATGAAGCTGTGCGGCGCGGCTTGCTGGAACCATTAAAAAGATAAGCAAAATGGCGATTTCTGAACAAGTTAGAGCCAGAGTTCGCGCACAAGCTCAAAATCGTTTTTTTGTGTCGAGTCAAGTTCTACTCAAGAAAATCATCAAAATTTCACACATCGCTCGTTGGCACTACTATAATAGCAAATATATACCTAATTCATAAATCGCATAAATTCTATTTTATAAGCATGAAGTTCAATACCGTCCAAGAAGTTACATCATGGGAAAATTTTATATTTAATGGTGAAATTTATGATTTATCGCATCTTAATGCTCGCTGGGTTGAGTATCTTGACAAAAGAGACGAAAAAAATATAAGCACGTACAAATTTATAGTAACTTATGGTTTGCATTGTTTTACTAAAGATTCTGATGATATTTCTAGCAAAGAATCACAGGTATTGATCTATAATGGGCCGAGAGAGTCCAGAACGTTTAATTTTGAGAGATACCAACTCTCAACGCAATTACCGAGTATTGTCGAGTCATTGGGCGAGAACGAAACCTTAGTTTGTCACGCTGGGTATGGAAAATTGGGAGCATCTCAGTTTTGTAAAAAGCATTTTTTTTATGGTTGTGCGAGCGTCCCCGCTCGCGTATTGTACAATACGCGAGCGGGGACGCTCGCACTGTAAATGCAAAACTGAGATGCTCCCTGGAAAATTTGCCATCGTTAAAGTTTTGGATTCAAACGGTATAGAGGTTGAGTATTTCGTTGCTTTTGCCGCATTTAGAGAAAGTAAAAGGCTGAGATTACACATACACAGTGCTTATCCTATATACGAAGGCATAGGTAAAGTAAAGAAAGTGGGCTTTTTCGTCATAGCCAAAAATTTATTGCAGAATAAGGAATTACCGAAGCCTTAAAATAACAAAGGCTCCTTAAGGAGCCTTCGCCAAAATATAAATTTTGGTATTCAGAACGTCTTTACCGGAATTCCTTGACCCTCGTGGGTAACGGGATGTCATGATTAGATCATGTCTGCTGCATCCATACGTCTAATATAATTCATGGTTTGGATCTGTGTCAAGTTTTAGTCAAGCAAAGTATTAAAATTTTCCAGTGTGGGGGATTTGCGGTATAGTACGCTTTCTAGTTCTGGATTGCCGCAGTTTTGTCGTGAAAGTCGATCGCACATATCCCCTTTCTGGTGGCTGAGGAGATTTTAGACCAGCGCGCGGTCAGGCATAGGGTGGGTTTGTGCGATATCTTACATAGAAAAAAATGATTCTGTCAAGGAGCAAGATTAATCTGATAGAATTTTTCTTAGAATTAAAATCTGTCTGAAGTCCATGACAAACTCCATGACGATAAAGCTTGCCTGGTACAGATTTTGTAGCATCATATTCTTCATAAATATCGCTCACAGCATCAGGTAGTGATTCTAGAAGCAATGTTGCTTCTGGCAAGTCGTAATGTGACTTCCAGGAATCTTTTAGAGCACAAGTAGCTCTTCTTATATCCTCTTTGCGTATTGAAGTAAAGTCAATATTCTGATCCCTAATCTGTAGTGCATCTCTCAATAATCCCTCTACTTGGGGAATTAAAGCTGAAACACTGAGATAAAATTTTTTGTCTATATGTGCTTCTATCGCCTCTTCAATAAGTGGGAGCCTTTTAGATATTTCTGGGCATTTTTGCCAACCACTTAAAGTTTTCTTTACACGTTCATTGTCCATGAGTCTATCGACGAATAAGTCATCGATATTTGAAAAATCGCCTTCCACAAATGAATTAATAATAGTTATGTCACTCCTTACATCGGCTGTTGATGTCGGGAACATCCATTCTCGTGTAAAATTAAAGTTAGCTATACTAGCTATATTAAGGATCTCAGATTCTTGAAATATCTCTAAACTGATTTTCTTCAACTCAACGACGAAAGATTTAAATTCCCCTTCATTTTCTAAACAAACGATAAGCTCTCCCCATAAAAAATCTTCTCTTGGATGATCGATACCTTCAGTTTTTAGCTCATTTAGTATTTGACTTACTTCGCCATTGATTGAGTTACGTAAACCATCCAAACGTTTTTTATTCTTACATGTGCCAAGCTTTTCATAACCATTGTGTAGAATTGATTTCTCATATAAATTAATTTTACACAACAAAGATTTAAACGTAGCTAGCCTTAATTCTGATCCAACCATATTTTCCTCCATAATGCGGACTCAACACCTGAGATAACCTCTAATGATTCGAGTCTATCGTTCCGCGCCACCGTCTATATCTTAATTGCATTCAATAGACCTTATGCCATTCTACACTCAAACCCAATTTTAAGAACTGAAGTCCTGACTACAAACCTAAATTTATCCAGTATTGTAACAACAAAGAAACCCGATCGCACTTGGAGCCCTCCCCCCGTGCACACCGGGTTTCTCGATCAGTGAAAACTACACTAAATTCACGTTGTCTTCTTCTTAGTCGCCGTCGCAGTCGCCGCCTTCTTAGTAGTCGTTTTCTTAGCAGTCGTCGTCTTCTTAGCAGTGGTTTTCTTCGCCGCAGTCTTCTCAGTTGCAGTCTCCGACTTCGCCGCACTCTTACTAGACTTCTTCGACTTACTGCTAGATTTTCCGCCGCCCGCCGCTTCCTTCGCTGCTAACAAATCCAATGCTTTTTGTAAGGTGAAATTCTCCACAGATTCATCCTTAGCCAAAGAAGCATTGATATCGCCGTGTTTCACGTAGGGCCCATAACGGCCATCGTAAACATTCAACAGTTCTCCCGACTCTGGATGCGCGCCCAATTCCTTCAAAGGTGTCGCTGATTTACTGCCACGCACGGCTTTCGGCTGCGATAATAACTCTAAAGCCCGATCGATCTCGATCGTCAAAACATCATCAGGCGGCTTGATCGATCGATAATCCTTACCAACCTTACCCTGGTCGTGAACAACATAAGGCCCGTACATCCCCAAATTAGCCTGCACCTTCGCCCCCGTATCCGGGTGAGTCCCCAACAACCGAGGTAAAGTCAACAAACTCACCGCCATATCAACCGTCACGCTATCCTTATCAGTCCCCTTCGGTAAAGAAGAACGCTTCGGTTTCTTGTTCGTTTCCGAAACATCCCCCAACTGAACGTAGGGGCCGTAATTGCCAATCAGCACATAAATTGGTTCCCCAGTGTCCGGGTGAAGACCCAGTTTTTCCGGGCCTTCCGTCTTTTGCTTTAACAGAAACTCAACTTTTTCCGGGTCTAAATCAGCCGGAGTCAAATCTTGCGGAATCGATGCTTTCACCGGGCCTTCTTCGCTTTCAGCTTCCAGGTAAGCGCCGTATTTGCCGATGCAAACTTTCGCCGTAATATTCTCCAATACCACAGTTCGGGCAACTTTCGCGTCAATCTGACTTTCCTGTTCCTTAACTTGGGTTTGAAGTCCCATTTCCCCGATATAAAACTTTTGCAAATACGGCAGCCATTTCGCCTCACCGGTGGCAATTTCATCGAGGGTTTGTTCCATGCGGGAAGTAAAACCCGTGTCTACTAAATCGGGGAAATGCGTTTCTAATAAAGTAGTGACGGCGAAAGCGGTGAATGTGGGAATCAGGGCGTTAGCTATTAATTTCGCGTATCCCCGATCGACAATAGTACCGATAATACTCGCATAGGTACTCGGACGGCCAACCCCCTCGCTTTCGAGCATCTTCACCAGCGAAGCCTCCGTATAGCGGGCGGGAGGTTGAGTTTCGTGCCCCACAGCCTCCACATCCTTGCAATTAGGTTTATCCCCCACCTTCAGCGCCGGCAAAATCACCTCTTGGTCTTCCAAAGCCGCATCTGGGTCGTCGGAACCTTCCACGTAGGCGCGCAAAAAGCCGGGAAAATCAATGCGTTTCCCGCTGGAACGGAAACCGGCATCTTCTACCTGAGTTTGTAGCGTGACGTGAGTTTGGCGGGAATCAGCCATTTGCGAAGCGACTGTCCGCTTCCAAATTAAATCGTAGAGGCGGAAGTCAACGCCACTCAATCCCGTTTGCTGCGGAGTCCGAAAAGTGCTGCCGGCCGGGCGGATAGCTTCGTGGGCTTCCTGGGCACCTTTGCTTTTGGTTGTGTATTTGCGCGGTTGGGGGCTGAGATATTCGCTACCGTACAGTTCTTGGACACAACTGCGGGCGGCGGTAATCGCCTGTTCGGATAAATGCACCGAATCCGTCCGCATATAGGTGATAAAACCGCGTTCGTACAAACTTTGGGCAATTCGCATGGTTTCCCGCGCACCCAGCCTCAGCTTGCGGTTAGCCTCCTGCTGCAAAGTCGAGGTCGTAAACGGCGGCGAGGGTTTGCGGGTGACTGGCCGTTCTTCGAGATTGCTAACAGTCCAGGGTTTGTTTTGAATGCGCGAGAGTAAAGCCCTGGCTTGGTCTTCGTTGAGCAAAAGTACGCGGCGGCCTGCGATAATTTGTCCGGTATTTTCATCGAAATCGCTACCGTTGGCAACTTTCACGTTCCCGACTGTGACGAGTTTGGCATCGAAGGAAATTTTGCCCTTTTCCAAAACGGCTTTCAAATCCCAGTAGCTACCTTGGCGGAAGGCGCGGCGTTCCCGTTCCCGGCGTACTAACAGCCTGACTGCGACGGACTGGACTCGCCCTGCGGACAAACCCCAGGCGATTTTCTTCCACAGTAGCGGAGATAGGGTGTAGCCGACGAGTCGATCGAGAATTCGGCGAGTTTCCTGGGCCTGTACAACTCGATTGTCGATATCGCGGCAGTGGGTGAGGGCGTCGCGGATGGCTTCGCGGGTGATTTCGTGAAATACCATCCGCTTGATGGGGACTTTGGGTTTGAGGATTTGCAGCAAATGCCAGGAAATGCTTTCGCCTTCTCGGTCTTCGTCAGTGGCTAGAATCAGTTCTGTGGCGTCTTTGAGGGCGTCTTTGAGTTCTTTAACAATTTTCTTTTTATCTTTGGGGATGACGTAAAGCGGTTCAAAGTCTGCTTCCACGTTGACGCCTAGTTGCGCCCATTTTTCTCCTTTAACGGCTTCTGGTATTTCTTCGGCGGAGGATGGGAGGTCGCGGACGTGGCCCATAGATGCCTCTACACGGTAGGTGGAGGGCAGGAAGTTGCGAATGGTACGGGCTTTTGTGGGAGATTCGACGATGACTAAGGTTGACATGGCATCTTTTAAATATGGATGGCGGCGCAGTTAGAGTGTCTAATTTACAGAGTGTAGGTCGGATGTCAAGGCTTATGGGAACTTTGGGCGATTATTTTCAAACTACCTTAATTTTTAAGTTATTGCCGATCGGGTTCCAGGTGACAAGCTGATGGGATTTTACTGCAGTCGGCGCAGAGGCTGGGAACCCTTGTCTCTGGAAGATGCACGGGGATGTCATGACTGACTGTAGCAGAATTGCAGGTAACTGGATGCTGAGACTGTTGGATGCGGGCGGATGGTTCCTCAATTTTAGATTTTAAGTTTTAGATTTTAGATTGGGATAGATTTGATGGTTTCCCTGCAAAAAGACTAGAAGCGCGATCGACTATTTGACCGATTGGCGATCGCACTCGCCAGCTAACATCAGAATATTGTGGGACTAATTTTTGATACCATTTTGGGAGCGCCTTACAAATTTGTGTAAATTTTCGATTGATAATTCAACCGCAGATGTGAGGCACATACACACAGATGCAACGCAGATATTTTCATTCCGAGGAAAGCGATTGAGTGCCCGCAGTCATATCTAACGAACTCTCCGACTCTTAACGAGAGTGAAATCCAAACTCAGATGCTCCCTATTTGTCGATCGCGTGAAGTAATTTTTTATGACATTAGAAGAACTACAGCTCAAGCTAGCAGATATCAATAACTTGGTCGCTAGTTTTCAAACATCCGCAGTTTTAGATAAATATTACTCCGAAGATATTGTGATGATTGAAGGTGACGGAACTGTTACCAAGGGTAAAGAAGCGTGCCGTCAAGGGAGAGAATATTTTTTCAATGAGATGTTGGTGGAATTTAGAGAATCAAAATTAATTAGTCAAGACATTGCTGTGGCCGCCGAAAAAGATTATGATTTTGTAGTAATCGCAAATTGGTATAATGACTTTACCACTAAAATAGACGGTCAAATAATTGACACGAAGAGCAACCAGCTTTCTATTGGATATTGGAAGGACGGTTTAGTGGTCAAAGAAAGTTATAATTATCCAGTGGTTTCCGTGATTTAGCGATCGCCTCTTTCGCAAAACTGCAGATGTCTGCCAAAGAGGCGATCGTTTGTGCGCGACAGCAAAGCTGCAACAAGTTTTAGATGCAAACAAGCCATGATAAATTTACGCCCCGCTACCCCCGCAGATTTAAATTTATTGCGACGCTGGGATGAGCAACCTCACATAATTGTCTCAGATCCGAACGATGACTGGCACTGGGAGATAGAACTCGATCGCACTCCCGACTGGAGGGAGCAATTGATTGCTGAAATCGACAATCGCCCGATCGGATTTATCCAAATTATCGATCCGGCACTTGAGGAGAGTCACTATTGGGGTGATGATGTTGCTGCGAATCTCCGCGCCATTGATATCTGGATCGGAGAGGAGAAAGAATTGAGCAAAGGCTACGGAACACAAATGATGCAGCTTGCACTTGCTCGATGTTTCGCCGACTCTGCTGTGACGGCTGTACTGATCGATCCGCTTGCCAACAATACCCGCGCCCACCGCTTTTACGAACGTTTTGGTTTCCAATTTGTGGA
Organism: Microcoleus sp. N9_A2; assembly: GCF_036701775.1. Lineage (NCBI taxonomy): Bacteria > Bacillati > Cyanobacteriota > Cyanophyceae > Oscillatoriales > Microcoleaceae > Microcoleus > Microcoleus sp. N9_A2. The sequence continues at coordinate 29,828 of NZ_JAUBRH010000012.1, forward strand.
ACCGCGACAGTTTGGCGACGATGACTGCTTTGTTTATCGCCTCAACCGAGCAGATTGGGAGAATCAAAGGGCGATCGCACCGCAGTAAAGACTTAGCTCAATAACCTGCTCCGGTACAGAAGCATCGCACCAGAAAAGAGGCTTTATGACAATTCCTCACCAGTCGCTTTTGATATTGAAACTTTTCGCGGTACTGGGCTGTGGCCTGATAGCCGGAGTCTTTTTCGCCTTCTCAACCTTCGTGATGAACGCCCTTGGCCGACTCCCGCCGGCGCAGGGGATTGCGGCCATGCAATCGATCAATATTGCAGTCATCAATCCATTGTTTATGACGGCGCTGTTTGGAACGGCTGCGGCTTGCATTTTTCTGGCTTTCTCCTCATTCAAATGGCCTCAAACAGGTGCTATCTATTTGCTGATCGGTAGCTTGTTGTATCTCGTCGGTACGGTGGGAGTGACGATCGCCTGTAATGTACCGCTGAACGATGCGCTGGCAAAAGTCGATCCAGGCAGCGCTGAGGGCGCGAGGCTGTGGGCCAGCTACCTTGTTAACTGGACAATCTGGAATCACATTCGATCGGCAGCAGCGCTAGCGGCATCAGCAGCCTTGGCGATCGCCCTCCGTTACCCTTGAAAAAGCGACAGTCAGCCCGTTGCAGGTTGCATACCTTTCGTCCTTTCTGTTCAGAGTCGATCGCCAATCAATCAATCCTAAACGCCTTACGTTGCCTCGGTGTCAAGGGGTGAAGGAAAAAAAATTTGCCCGATCGGCCGCAATGGCGATTTTTCCGCAGTGCGATCGCTTTTGTGGCAGACTCCCCCGCCGACTCAACAGCAACAAACACCCGCCCAACTAAGCTGGCAAAGCTGTAATCCGCTACAATCTGTGTTTGGTAAAGAATTTTTACAAGTTCACAGCCCATTACAGCCATTTCGGCTTGTACTACCCAACCAGCCTGAAAATATGGATTTTGCTACTCTTGCTGCCCAGCTAAATGCTGGAACTATCTTGCCAGAGGGAATTGTGATCATCACCCTCTTGGTGGTTCTCGTCGGCGATTTAATCGTGGGCCGCAGTTCCTCTAATTGGACTCCCTACGTTGCCGTTGCGGGTTTGCTGGCCGCCGTCGCTGCTTTGTGTTTGCAGTGGGATAACGTTAATACCATCTCGTTTTTGGGCGGTTTTAATAGCGATGCCTTGAGTTTGGTGTTTCGCGGAATTATCGCTTTGACTGCGGCTGTCACTATTTTGATATCCGTCCGTTATGTACTGCAAACTGGTACTGCTTTAGCGGAATTTATCGGCATTTTGCTTACCGCTACTTTGGGGGGAATGTTCCTTTCCGGCGCTGATGAATTGGTGATGATTTTTATTTCGTTGGAAACTCTGAGTATCTCGTCTTATTTGCTGACGGGTTACACAAAACGCGACCCGCGTTCCAATGAAGCTGCTTTGAAATATTTGTTAATTGGTGCATCTTCTTCGGCGGTGTTTCTCTACGGACTTTCGTTGTTGTACGGGTTGTCTGGTGGTCAAACTACGCTAAGCGCGATCGCGGCCAACCTTTCTACTGTGAATGAAGGTCAATCTCTCGGTTTGGTGATTGCGTTGGTTTTTGCGATCGCCGGAATCGCCTTCAAAATCTCCGCAGTTCCCTTCCACCAGTGGACTCCAGACGTTTACGAAGGTTCGCCAACACCCGTTGTTGCCTTCCTTTCTGTGGGTTCCAAAGCCGCCGGTTTTGCCCTAGCAATCCGCTTGTTAACAACAGCTTTCCCCGCACTTATCGAACAGTGGCACTTCGTATTCACAGCCTTAGCCATACTCAGCATGGTGTTGGGCAATGTAGTTGCCCTCGCCCAGACTAGCATGAAGCGGCTTTTGGCTTATTCGTCGATCGCCCAAGCCGGTTTTGTAATGATTGGTTTGATTGCAGGAACCGAAGCCGGTTACTCCAGCATGATATTTTATCTGTTGGTTTACCTGTTTATGAACCTAGGCGCATTCGCCTGCATCATCCTCTTCTCCCTGCGGACAGGAACCGACCAAATCAGCGAATACTCCGGTTTGTACCAAAAAGACCCGCTGCTAACATTAGCATTGAGTATTTGCCTGCTTTCTCTCGGCGGAATTCCGCCGCTGGCTGGATTCTTCGGCAAAATCTATCTGTTCTGGGCCGGCTGGCAAGCAGGACTTTACGGCTTAGTTATCTTGGCATTGATTACCAGCGTAATTTCGATTTACTACTACATCCGCGTTGTCAAGATGATGGTAGTAAAAGAACCTCAAGAGATGTCGGACGCGGTGAAGAATTATCCCGAAGTTCGCTGGAACCTTCAAGGAATGCGGCCTTTGCAAGTCAGCGTTGTACTGACTTTGGTTGCGACAACTTTGGCGGGTATTCTGTCGAATCCTTTGTTTAATCTGGCTAATGATGCTATTACCAAAACTCCCATGCTGCAGTCGGCATTGAGTCATGTGCAACCTGTTGTGGGTGCGAAAATTGAATCGAATTTGGTGTCTCGCCGGGATTAATTTTTCCTGGTTTTGAAATAGTGGAAAACGCCTGACTCTTTGAAGTTGGGCGTTTCTTTTTTGTTGTGATATACTGTTAATTATGATTTTTAACCGCAGATGTAGGCAGATTAACGCAGATTAACGCAGATAAAAGTTAGTACAGAGGCAACAATGTTAGTACAAAGTAAGAAAAAGTTTTATACTCCAGATGAGTACCGGGAGTTAGAGGAAACTGCTGAGTTTAGAAATGAATACCGCGATGGAGAAATTGTACAAATGACTGGTGGTAGTATTAATCACAGCCAGATAATAGGTAACATCTATGCCTTCTTAAAATCTGCTTTGCGGGGAAAGAATGCCAGACCATTTATGAGCGATTTGCGGTTGTGGATTCCTCGGTATCGACGCGGGACTTATCCAGATGTGATGGTAGTTGAAGGAGAATTAGTTTGCACAGAGGGACGGAAAGATGAAATACTCAATCCTGTGCTGATTGTGGAAGTGCTTTCTAAGTCTACCAAGGATTTCGATCGGGAGGATAAGTTTCGGTTTTATAGATCGATCCCTGAATTCCGTGAATATGTGTTAGTCTATCAATCTGAGTTTTTAGTCGCACAATATATTAAAACAGAATCAAATGAATGGTTGTTTCGGGAATATGAGGGAGAATCAGCAATAGTTTCCTTCGCTTCAATGGAAGTGCAAATGTCCATGCTCGATATTTATGAGCTGGTTGTATTTGAAACCCAGGAAAGGGAAGTACAGGAATGAAATTCATCCTAGTGGGGGATGCGAAGCTTAACTTTATGACTGGCCAACCAAAATATAGCTATGAGGAAAGGAACATGACAATCGGAGAAAACCTCCAAGAACAAGTTGATTACTACCGTGCCAGAGCTAGCGAATATGATGAATGGTTTTACAGAATAGGTCGTTACGATCGCGGAGCGGAATTTAACCAGCGTTGGTTTAATCAGGTTGCCGTTGTTAAAAGTGCTTTGCATAAACTTGGCAAATTTGCAAGTGTTTTAGAATTGGCTTGCGGTACGGGTATTTGGACTGCTGAACTTTTGCAGGTGGGCGAGGATCTCGATGCTTTTGATGCCGCGCCAGAAGTTATCGAAATTAACCGCCAAAAGCTAAATGCTTCTCAAGTTACTTACCGACAGATCGATTTATTTTCATGGGAACCCGATCGGGAGTACGATCTAGTTTTCTTTGCTTTTTGGTTTTCTCACGTACCCCCAACTTTAGTGGATGAGTTTTTGGGAAAAGTTTACCGATCGGTTCGCTTTGGGGGACAAGTATTTATCGTTGACTCTTTATTTGAAGAAACATCTTCAGCCACAAATCATATTCTGAAGGATGAAACCAGTATTTGCCAAAATCGCAAGTTAAATGACGGTCGAGAATTTCAAGTTTTTAAAGTTTACTACCAGCCGGATTCGCTTTTAGAAAAATTAGCTAAAATCGGGTTTAAAGCCGAAGTTAAGGTAACAGAAAGCTATTTTATTTACGCTAGCGGGATTAAGATTTAAAGTTTTCGTTCCTAATCTGTCGCGCTATGTGTAGAGAAGATGAGGACATTTTTGGAAAAAATTTGCCAAATAGACAGTCATGGACGCAGAGTGTCCATATATCGTTTTTTGTATGGGCAATCCCCCCGTGGTTGCCCCTAAATCTGGAAAAAATTGGCAAAATAGGTAAGTGTGCGATCGAGCTCTGACTACTGTCAAAAATTAACCTCAATAAACTTCTATGAATGTAATTCGGTTACTGTTAAAAGCTTCTTGGTTAAATGTTTCTATCGCCATACTCACAGGCTTAATCAGCGGCGGTTGCAGCGCTATGTTAATTGCTCTAATCAACCGCGCCATTAGCGACAATTCAAATCAGAATTTAGTCTGGTATTTTGCCGGATTAGCAGTTTTGGCTCTCGTCGCCGGAGTCATATCGCAATTTTTGTTAATCTACCTTTCTCAAGAAGCTGTTTACAATCTGCGGCTGAGTTTGAGCCGTGGCATTTTGTCTACTCCTTTGCGGAATTTGGAAGAGTTGGGCGCTAACCGCTTGCTGGCAACTCTCACAGATGATGTAGGAACGCTTTCTAATACTATATTTTTGATTCCTTTTCTCTGTGTTGATATCGCCGTTGTTATCGGCTGCTTAACTTATTTAAGCACGATTTCAGGTACAGTTTTTGTTGTTGTATTTTGTTTTATGGTGCTGACGATTGGCACGGTGCAGTTGTTGCTCAATAAAATGCGAAAATTCTTCGATTTAGCTAGAGAAGAACAAGATATGTTGTTTAAGCATTTTCGCAGTATTACTGATGGAATTAAGGAACTAAAACTGCATTCCTTGCGCCGCCAAGAGTTTTTTACGGAAGAATTGCAGGGGAGTGCTGATGCTTCCCGCAATTATAACGTGACTGCTTTGAATACTGGTGCAGTTGCGATGGGAGTTGGGCAGTTGCTGTTTTTTATGCTGATGGGTTTGTTGTTATTTGTTTTACCCAAATTTGTGCCTGTTTCAACTCCGGTTTTGTCAGCTTACATTCTGACAAGTACCTATTTGATGTCTCCGTTTAACAATATTTTGCAAAGGTTGCCGGCGCTTTTTCGTGCTAATACTTCTGTGGAAAAGATAGAGAGAATGGGATTGGCTTTGGCGAGTCAAGCTGAGATAACTTCAACGGTTAAACTGCCTGACACGGCTCAGTGGGAGACGCTGGAGTTAAATCGAGTAATTCACAGCTATCCGGGAGAAAAAGAAGACAGCAATTTTAGTTTGGGCGAGCTTAATTTGAAGTTTCATCCCGGTCAATTGGTGTTTATAATTGGCGGTAATGGCAGCGGTAAGTCTACTTTGGCTAAGTTAATCACTGGTTTGTACATTCCTGAATCGGGAGAAATTCTCCTAGATGGCCAGCCAGTTACTGAGGAAAATCGAGAGTGGTACAGGCAGCATTTTTCTGCGATTTTTTCAGATTTCTATCTGTTTGAAAGGCTTTTGGGCCTGACTAATCACGATTTGGACAAGCAGGCGGCTGAATATCTGCGAGAGTTTCATTTGGATAATAAAGTTCAGGTGAAAGATGGAGTTTTGTCAACTACGGCTTTGTCTCAGGGACAGCGAAAGCGGCTGGCTTTGCTGACGGCGTATTTGGAGGATAGGCCGATTTATTTGTTTGATGAATGGGCTTCTGATCAAGATCCGTTTTTCCGGGATATTTTTTACAAGCAGTTGCTACCGGAGTTGAAGCGGCGGGGGAAAACGGTGTTTGTGATTAGTCACGATGACCGCTATTTTGATTTAGCCGATCGCGCAATTAAACTAGATTACGGTAAAGTAGAGTATGACCGATAAAATGGATAAGCACCTAATTGTAGAAACTTTGACCGAAAGCCAGGTGTCCGACTTGATGGATTTATACAAAAACGAGTTTTGGAGCGACAAGCGGACGCGGGAGGATGTTGTGAAAATGCTGGCGGCGACTGATGTTATCATTGGTTTTGTCGATGAGAGCGATGGCGTCCCGCCCCGCAAGCTACGGCTAATTGGCATTACCCGCGTCATCACCGATTTCCTCTACAGAGCCATGATTTTTGATGTCATTATCAAGCCGACACACAGAAAGATGGGACTGGGTGCGAAGTTGATGGATGCAGTTTTAACTCATCCCGAACTGCAAGCTGTCGAGCATTTTTATCTTAATTGTTTGTCGAACATGATGCCGTTTTACGAGCGTTGGGGTTTCACAGATGATGTGGGCGAACTTAAGTTTTTGCGGCGAACAACAGGCTGAACTCATCCCCTTGAAAGCCCCAATTTTTCTCGAATTACATCTTCTTTAAAACCTACTAAAACAGCCGTTCCATCTTTAACGAAAAGAGGACGTTTCAGCAGCATCGCATCCTTAGCAAAAGCCTCCACCCACTGTTCGCTCGTCCCATTTTTCTTGTCGTCGCCCAAAGCGCGGTAAGATTGACCGGAAGTATTTCGCATGGGTTGAAAACCCAAAGCAGCTACCCAGCTTTGAATTGTTTCGCGTGTCGGCGGCTGTTCTTTGGTGTTAATGAACTCGTAATTAACATCGCTATCTTTGAGCCACTGGAAAGCTTTTTTGCAGGTTCCGCAGTTGGGGATTCCGTAAACTTGAATTGACATAATAATAATTGTTGACTGTTGACTGTTGGCTGTTGACTGTTGGCTAATAACAACTGACAACTAACTAATGACTAATGGCTACTGACTAATCTAGCTTGTTGAACCCATTTTTGCACGCGATCGACTGAAGGAGTCAAGTCATTGCGCTGCATTGTCGCTACGTGCAGCCTTAAAACTTGTTGGTGTAATCTTTCCACGGGCATTTGAGCCAATTGAGCCGGAGAAGCAACGCCGGCGTGAAGTAACAGCCCGCAATACTGACAGCCTACACTCGGAATTCGAGCCAAATTTGCCATCGCTACCCATTTATTAACATATTGAATGTTAATCTGTAATTGATGGGCTAGCAACATTTTCGCCGCCGGTGTTTTCGTCATGCGAATTAGTTGTCCGGTTGTGGTGATGCTGCACTCTTCCAGTTGAGATTGGTTTTCCTTGCTCAATCCCGGTAAGTGTGCGATCGGCCAATCGCGTACTTGCGCTGAAGTTTGAGGAGCTTTGTGAGAAATTTTCATGTTTTTTCAGTGAATTTTACTTATACTTTAAAGTCTAAAATATCAAACAGTCAATAGAGGCGATTGCTCACGTCAACCAATCAACAAAAACCAGACCAAGGAATTTGACTAATTGCGGGTGTTGTGACATTTCTGCTAATTGCCTGCGGAGTAGCACTTTCAGCCTGTTTTTCCTACCTGTGGATCAGGCTTACTGCTTAACCAAATCATCCCGGCGATGACGACAAAGACTATAAAAAAGACAGCCTATAAATGCTAGCAAAAAAGAAGTTCCCGATGACAATTTTTGCGAAAATTGCTGCCAAGTTTGCCCTCAGAATTTTAGTGCTTTAATGCTGAGAATGCAAAAACTTGTGGCTGACTGCCAACCCAACTCAAAATTATAGGTTTTTACCCATGACAATTACACAAGGTTATGATTTGTTAACTAATACTCTACACCAACGGCGGCAAAAACTGGCTAGTTTAATTAATTTTCCGGTAATTTTATGGGCGGGGCGCAGCATTCCTCGCAATTATCCGGCACTTACTTATCCCTTTCGCGCCAGTAGTCACTTTCTATATTTTGCTGGTTTGCCCTTAGAAAATGCTGCCATTCGCTTAGAATCGGGCAAATTAGAATTGTTCTTAGATGAGGCACCTGCTAGCAGCACGCTGTGGCACGGAGAAATGCCGAAAAGAGCAGAAATTGCCGAACTAATTGGGGCTGATGCTGCTTTCCCAATGGCCGAATTGAAATCGCGAGCGACAAATGCAGCAACGATCGCCGTTCAGGATTCTTGGACTCAGTTGCAACAGTCTCAAATTCTAGATCGCCCTCTGGCACCGCCCAACTCGCCAACCGGAATCGACCTAGAATTAACTCAGGCGATCGTATCTCTGCGCCTGAGCCACGACGCAGCTAGTTTGGCCGAATTGCGTCAAGCTGCGGCTGTCACCGTAGAAGCTCACAAAGCGGGAATGGCGGCAACTGGAAATGCTCAAATTGAAGCAGGGGTGCGCGCTGCAATGGAAAGTGTCATCATCTCCAAAAATATGACCTATGCCTATCCTAGTATCGTTACTGTGCATGGAGAAGTGCTGCACAGTGAACATTATCACAATCCCCTACAAACCGGAGATTTGCTGTTAGCAGATGTTGGTGCAGAAACATCAATGGGATGGGCGGCTGATGTGACTCGATCTTGGCCGGTTTCTGGCAAGTTTTCTCAGACTCAAAGAGCGATTTATGATGTGGTTTTGGCGGCGCACGATGCTTGTATAGAGAAAATTAGTCCGGGCGTTGAATACCAAGACATTCACCTGTTAGCTGCTAGAATCATGACGGAAGGATTGGTGGATTTGGGTATCTTGCGGGGCAATGTTGAAGATTTGGTAGAAATGGATGCTCATGCGCTGTTTTTTGTTCACGGTATCGGACATTTAATCGGTTTGGATGTCCACGATATGGAAGATTTAGGAGATTTGGCTGGCTATGAAGAAGGAAGAACGAGAAGCAGTCGCTTTGGCTTGGGATTTTTGCGGCTGAATCGAGTTTTGCGATCGGGAATGCTGGTATCGATCGAACCCGGATTTTATCAAGTTCCGGCAATCTTAAATAACCCAGAAAATCGCGCCAAATATAAAGATATTGTAAAGTGGGACGAGTTGGAAAAATTCGCCGACGTGCGGGGCATACGCATAGAAGATGATATACTTGTCATCAATGAGGGTAGAGAAGTATTGACAGGGAAATTGCCAACAAAAGCTCCGGAGATTGAGGAGTTAGTGGCGGTAAATACGTAAGTAGAGCCGAGTTCGATCGCACATACGCAGTTCCATCAGGGGTGAAAATAAATAAATAAAGATGAATAAAGGTTGGCAAAAAAGTCTTTTGATATTAGTTAAAAAATTGGTCTCGCAAGTCGGAAAATTATTAGGAATGAGGCCTCCACGCATTCGCAAACCTGTATCCTCGCGGCCTCCGATGCAAGCTGCACCTTTGCCCAGCAACGAAGAAGAGAGGCTAGAAGCACTTCACCGCTACAACATTCTCGACACAGAAGCCGAAGCAGCTTTTGATGATCTAACAGCTTTAGCCTCCTATATTTGCGGCACTCCTATTGCTTTAGTAAGCTTAATAGATTCTAACCGACAGTGGTTTAAATCAAAAGTAGGTCTGGAAGCGCCCGAAACTCCGAGAGAGTCAGCTTTTTGCGCCCACGCTATTTTAAATCCCAACGAATTGCTAGTTATACCCAATGCTCTAGATGACGATCGCTTTGCCGCCAATCCGCTAGTAACTTCCAATCCCAATATTCGGTTTTATGCTGGCGCGCCGCTAGTAACTCCTGACGGTTATCCGATCGGCACTTTGTGCGCGATAGATACAGTTCCTCGTAATCTCACCCCACAACAGCTAGAAGCGCTGCGGACTTTAGGAAGGCAAATTATCAACCACATGGAGTTGCGAATCAATCTGACTAAATTAAAGCGCGCACAGAGCAGGCAAAAACAAGTAGAAGAAAAACTCCGTTCTACAGACGAGCAAATTGTCAATTTTTTAGAAGGCATGAGCGATGCTTTTTTTGCTTTCGACACTCAGTGGCGATTTACTTACATCAATTACAAGGGGTCCCAATTTTTGAAGCGCTCGCAGGAAGAACTTTATGGTAAAAATTTTTGGGAAGAGTTTCCTGAATTCGTAAATTCTGATTTTTATAAAGAGTATCATGAAGCTGTAGCCAAACAAATTGGAGTGGCTTTTGAAAAATATTATCGTCCCTTAAAAGTGTGGTTGGAAGTCAGGGTTTTTCCTTCTCACGACGGCATTTCTGTGTTTTTTCATGATATAACTAAGCGCAGGCAGATCGAATCTGCACTCAGGAAAGAACAGAAAAAAACTGAAACTTTACTGCTAAATATTTTGCCCGAACCGATCGTCGATCGGTTGAAGCACGAACCGGGGGTAATTGCAGACAAGTTTGAAAAAGCCACAATTCTTTTTGCTGACTTGGTGAATTTTACCCAAATTTCTACCACCATGTCCGCCACTAAATTAGTGTACTTGTTGAATGAAATTTTCTCAGCTTTTGACCAACTGAGTGAGAAGCACGGCTTAGAAAAAATCAAGACAATCGGGGATGCTTACATGGTAGCAGCCGGTCTTCCCATTGAACGTCCAGACCATGCAGAGGCGATCGCCGAAATGGGGCTGGATATGCTAGCAGCAATTAAAGAATTAAATGTGAAGCTAGACGCGAAATTTGACCTCCGCATCGGGATTAATAGCGGCCCGGTGGTAGCGGGGGTAATCGGCACTAAAAAATTCATTTACGATTTGTGGGGAAATGCCGTGAATACAGCCAGCCGCATGGAATCTCACGGCATACCAGGTCGCATTCAAGTCAGTCACTATACTTATGAGTTGCTGCAGGATAAATATGAATTTGAAGATCGTGGCGAGATTGAGATTAAAGGTAAAGGGCAAATGCAAACTTATTTCCTGACGGGTATAAAAATAGCAAGCGAGCTCAAAATCGAAGAGTGAATAAAACTAAAACTGGAAAGTACCTGATTGTTGAGGGAAATTCCCGAGGCTGCGATTAATCCCTTCTTCGGCGCGATCGTCCTGTGGTAGAACGGCTGCTGCAGATCAACCAAATAAGATTATGCTATAGACAGAGATATCCGAGCAATCCTAGGCGCGGTACTCGACGTTATAAAAATACTAAGTTGAAGTCGTCGGAGCCTTTAATAATGGTTCAATTTCATATTCAAACCGATAGCGATATTCCAGCATCCACCCAACTATTCAATCAAATCAGGTTTGCGATCGCCTCGCGACAATTTCCGCCCGGACACCGCTTGCCCAGCACCAGACAGCTAGCCATGCAGACAGGTTTGCACCGCAACACCATCAGCAAAGTATACCGCCAGCTCGAAAATACCGGACTCGTAGAAGCCCAAGCAGGATCGGGCATTTACGTCCGCGCTCAAGGCAACGAACACGGCAACAAACTCAAATCTCCGATCCTCGAAGAATATCCCCTTGCCAACAAAATAGTGCAAGGAAGTATCGATCAACTGCTGGGACAGGGCTGTACGCTCAACCAAGCGAGGGAATTATTTTTGGCCGAAATTGACTGGCGGCTCAGGTGCAGCGCCCGCGTGGTCGTCACAGCCCCCACAGAAGACATCGGCGTGGGTGAACTGATGGCGAAAGAACTCGAACAAGCTCTTCGTATTCCCATACAGTTAGTGCCGATGGAACAGCTAGGTACTTTTTTGGATCAAATCTCTTCGGGAACTGTGATCACGAGTCGATATTTTATCGGAGAAGCAGAATCGATTTCGGCACCGCGTTCTGTGCGAGTTATTCCTGTAGACATCTACGACTACAGCCAGGAAATCCAGCTAGTCGGGGGTTTGCCGAAAGACAGTTATTTGGGTCTCGTTAGCCTGAGTCCGGGAATGCTACGATCGACCGAAGTCATCATCCACAGCATCCGGGGAGAGGATTTGCTGGTGATGACGGCTTTGGTGTCAGACGAGTACAAGATTAACTCGATCGTGCGATCGGCCAGAACAATTTTTTGCGATCAACCGAGTTTTGCTACAGTAAAAGCTGCCATCAATGCGGCTAGAGAAGATATTATTCGTCCCCCGCAACTGATATGCTCCGAAAATTACATCGGCTCTAAGTCGATTAATTTGCTCAAGCGCGAGTTGGGCTTGGGGTAAGTCAGTTGACAGTTGACAGTTGACAGTTGACAGTTGACAGTTGACAGCTAGCAGTTGATAGTTGACAGCTAGCAGTTGATAGTTGTTGTTCTAATTTCCAATAACCAATTCTCAATTCTCGATTACCCATTACCAATTACCCATTAGTAATTACCAATTATCCATGCCAATTGAAATCCAACCTTCAATTAATGTTAAAACGGCGATCGAAAGCCGACGGGCCGCGCGCAGTTTCAAACCCGATCCGATTCCCCCAGCAATATTGGCAGAGATTTTGCGCTTGGGAGTGCGATCGCCCTCTGGTTACAACTTGCAGCCTTGGCGGTTTATCGTACTTCAAGACCCAGCCAGCAAGGAAAAATTAAAAGCTTGCGCCTTCGATCAGCGCCAAGTGGTAGAAGCCCCAACAGTATTAATCTGTTGTGGCGATCGACGCGCTGCCGGGCCCGAAAACACCGAAGCCGTCATCGCATTGGGCAAAGCCACAGGCGCAATGAATGACAATTTAGCCGGTTATATGCGGCAAGCAATCCCGCAATTGTTCGAGAACCGTCCCTGCTTCGACTCCCTAGAAGCTTGGACAAACAGACATACAATGCTCGCAGTAGCCCACTTAATGATTGCAGCTAAAAGTTTTGGGGTAGATAGTTGTCCGATGGAAGGTTTTGTCAGCGCTAAGGTGAAAGAAGCCTTTCAAATTCCCGAAGAAGTAGATGTTTGCTGTTTGCTGCCGCTCGGTTATGCAGCAGAACCTTTAAAACAATACGGCGGGCGTTTTGACGTGACTCAAGTTTATTACAGCGAAAGTTATGGAAAGGCGTTGCAAGTTGAGATTTGAGAGTTGAGATTTTGTGGAAACTTGAATTTTAAGAGTTAAGATTTGGAATGAATCGGTGCCCAAGTTCAAACAAATCAAAAATCCCGACAGTTCCGCAATCTCAAATCTAAAATTCAAAATCTAAAATCGAAAGTGGTGAGTTCAGAGAGAGGAAAAAATATGACAGTAGCAACGCGACAAAGCAACGCACAAATTCTAGAAGTAAAATTGCAGCAGCACTTACAAGCAGCCGGATTTAAAAATTTACCGCTTTATATTAGTTGCGATTTTCGAGATGAATCTTTAACGGTTGTGGGAGAACACCCGCGCAGTTTAGTTCTCAAAGCAAAACCGACTTTTGCGGTGCTAGAAGCAGCAATTCTCGAAATTGAACCAGAATCAATTCAACAGATTGGACTTTGCCTAAAAATTACCGGGCAAAAACAGCCTTATGCTTTCCATTCTTTTGCCATGCACAACCCTGTTTTGTCAAGACCAAAAACAGTGCAGTTGTTCAAAAAAACGGAGAATACCCCGGCAGAAGAAACCGGGATAGTCTTAACCAAAAATGTGGCCCAGACGGCGGATGTAGAGGAGGAGATACCATTAGAAATGGATGGGCAAGATGCGTGGGATGAAGAATATTTCCCCAATTTGCCTGAGAGTTCCAGCAATTCCGAGCCGATCGCCTTTAGGGTAGCTGCAATCCCGGCAGATATTGGAGACAATCCCTTCAATCCGCTGGATATGGAAGTGGTCACAGTTGCCCAAAAACCCAAGCATTCACCGTTGGCGATGCTGGCTGCAGCAGGAATCATCAGTGTCGCCGCGCTAGTTTTGGCAGGCGGTTATTATATGCTGAGCCGGCCCTGCGTCATCGGAGGATGTCCTGCTTTAGCTAATGCCAAACAGTTGAGCGAGAATTCGACGAAGACGCTGAAAACGTCAAAAGTTGCCAACAGCCCCCAAGAAGCGCAGCGACAGTTAAAACAGGCGATCGCCCTTTTGGAACCGATTCCCTCCTGGTCAATTCATCGCGGTGAAGCTCAAAGCGCCCTGGAAAACTACCGTTCGCAAAATCAGAATTTAAACTCTGCGATCGATGCAGCGCGCCTCGCACAGTCAGCAGCCCATAAAACCCAAAATCCGCCTTATTCTGCCGAGAACGGGCAGGAATCGCAAGCTCTGTGGCAAAGTGCGATCGCCGAGCTCGGAGAAATCCCCCCAGACAGCCCAGCTTATCCCTTTGCTCAAAGAAAGTCAAAAGAATACCGGAAGAATGTAGCAACTGGAAATCGGCAGTTAAGCACAGAGAAACAAGCCGAAAAAACACTGCTCGCCGCCAAAAATACAGCCCAAATAGCAGAAGCTCGCGAAGCAGTAGCTCAGACAGCCGAGACTTGGGCTCAAGTGCAAGCAGGTTGGGAAGAATCCCTCGACATCCTATCAGAAATTCCCACGAACACGACATCTTACCAACAAGCTAAACTGTTAGTTCCCAAATACGAAACCAAACTTTCCGAAGCTCGCGAGCGCAAAAATGTCGAAGGAATTTCGGAAAATGCGTATACTCAAGCTGTGACTTTAGCAGCGGAAGCTCAAATTTTTGAGGGCAAAAACGCCTGGTTTAAAGCATCAGAATCCTGGCGGAGAGCTTTGAGTTACGCGGAGCAAGTGCCTGCTGCAACTTCTTATTCCCAGAAAGCCCAACCGCTGATCGCTTCCTACAAAACGTCATTGCAGCAAGCAGAAGTAAGGTTACAGGAAGAAAGAAACCTGCAAAAAGCCCGCACCGATTTAGATAGAACTTGTAAGGGCAACCCCAAGATTTGCGACTATACTGTTAGCAAAGGTTTGATTGCGGTGCAGATGACTCCAGATTACGTGCAGAAACTGCAACAAACCTTCATCCAAGCAAACAACAACAATGCTGTGAAGACTCGCCAAGCTGTAGAAAAGCACGTTGAAACATTGCAAAAGGCCTTGGAGGCGATCGCCGAAAACGCCAAAATCCCTATGCAGGTGTACGATGGCGAAGGCAAGCGGATTGGGAGTCACGAACCGAAGTAGTTGTAGTTGTAGGGTGCGTGAGGGCAAAAAATCTGTCTGAACGATCGCAATATTTACACTCACGCATCCCCAGCAATTTCACCCGCAGTCAATCCCGCTTGAAAAACTTGTTGCGCCGTCAATTTCAACTCTGGAAAAGTGGGCGACTCGATTGTCTCATCTCCCCGAAATTGACTAACTTCATACTCATCATCAACCAACCGATAAATCGAAATAGTCGGTTGCTTGGGATTCCCGATAAACCTGCGGCCGCCCAAACCGAGATAATCCACAATCCAGTATTCAGGAATCCCAATTAGTTCATATTCCCCTACTTTTTTGATGTAGTCATCTTGCCAATTCGTGCTAACGACTTCTATAACCAGCGGAATTGATGCCCCTTGAGTCACGGTTGAGAATTTTTTCCACATAGGTTCTGATGCTAAATTTGGGCGGTTTAATATCAAAATATCTGGAGAATAAGCGGATTCTTGTTTTGGTGGCTTAACTAATGCTTGTTTTGGGATTAGGTACGGAAGGTTTAGCCTGACAAATTCAAGAGTTAATTCCGAGGCTAAGAAACCCATAACTTCTTCATGTTTTCCCGGTGGCTGGGCTATTTCAATAATCCCTCCGTTGTGCAGTTCGTAACGTCGGTTTTCTGGTTTCCATTCGACAAATTCTTCAAAGGTTACTGGTGGATTGGGAGTTGGAATCATGGCTGTTTATCCTTAGTGATGGCCAGGGCGGGATCTTCGGGCCACCCCACAATAAAACTCACTCTTTGTGGAACAGGCATCTTGCCTGTTCTTAAAAATAGTGCCAAATGCAAGTTCCTACTTACATTATATTATCAATGCCCAATGCCCAATGCCCAATGCCCAATGCCCAACGCCCAATTACCATTTTATCAATTGTGCATCTTGATTAAAAAACTTCCGGGACAATCCCTCAGTCAACAGCAGAGTTGCGATTACAGTTGCCAACGCTAACACAAACATAATCAAAATCTGGTAAGATGCTGCATCGAGAGGACTGATACCGCTCAGCATTTGACCAGTCATCATTCCGGGTAAAGTTACGATTCCTACCACCGTCATTGTATTTAAGAGCGGGATTAATCCAGCTTTGATGGCATCTTTGCGATATTGTTTTACTGCTTGCTGCGGCGTGGAACCTAAACTTAAATGGGTTTCTATTTCTAACTGGCTGCTATTAACTGTACTGACAAGTCTTTCGCCCGCGATCGCCCCGGAGTTCATGGCATTGCCCAGAATCATACCCGCTAAAGGAATCAGGTATTGCGGTTCGTACCAAGGGTCAGGTTGCAAAATTAGCAAGTTTGTATAGGCGAGAGTCAAGGCCGTACTGATAAAAATTGAACCCCAAACTAAGGGCAGTAAGTTCTTGATTTTTTTGCTGATGCGGTTGCTGGCAACCATGCTAGCTGTTGTCAGCATGATTGCTAAAACTGCTAAAACCAGCCAAGGATTTTTCCCCTCGGGGTCAAATACAACTGCGAGCACGTACCCGACTAAGATTAGCTGGATCAGGGTGCGCCCCGCCGCGATCGCGATCGCCCCCTCCAGCCCCAATCCCTGCCACGCCGAAAGCCCGATCGCGATCGCCACCATCCCCAAAGCCCAACCCAAATCTGTAAAATCTAGCAGAATTAAATCCGGCATACCCTTTCGATAACGTGATTGTTTACCTGTCCAAATATAAGATATTTGAATAAAGGTTTCTGGAAAACAGTTTTGCTGCAAGAATTTGCTTTGATAATGGTTGAAATTTATGGTGTGAAGAGTGAATAATGTTCCCCCCCTCGACTTAACCCGCCAATACGCGCAGATTGGCGACGAGATAACCGCTGCGGTGCAAAAAGTGCTGGCCTCTGGCGGCTATGTAGGCGGCCCGGCCGTGAAGAGTTTTGAACGAGAGTTCGCCGACTACATCGGCGTTTCCGAGTGCGTTGGCTGCAACTCCGGCACCGATGCGCTGATTTTGGCCTTGCGAGCTCTCAAAATTGGCCCCGGCGATGAAGTCATTACCACTCCTTTTACCTTTTTTGCTTCGGCTGAGGTAATTAGCGCCGTCGGCGCGACTCCAGTATTTGTCGATATTGACAGCGGGACTTTTAATCTGGATGTCGAACTCCTCGAAGCGGCAATTACCGACAAAACCAAGGCAATTATGCCCGTCCACATCTTCGGCCAACCGGTAGACATGACTCGGTTGATGGAAATTGCGACGCGGCACAATTTAGCCGTAATTGAAGATTGCGCCCAATCTGTCGGGGCCGAGTGGCAGTCTCGAAAAGTCGGCAGCATTGGTCATGTCGGCTGCTTCAGTTTTTATCCGACCAAAAATTTAGGCGCTTGCGGTGACGGTGGGGCGGTGACGACAAATGATCCAGCCCTCGCAGCTTCGATGCGAGTGCTCAAAGAACACGGACAGTCTTCTAGATATTTCTACGAAGAAATCGGGTACAACAGCCGTTTAGATGCCCTGCAAGCGGTGATTCTCAGCATTAAATTGCGATATCTCGACAGTTGGAATGCCCAGCGGCAGGAGAAAGCGACACTTTACAGCGAATTTCTCTCCCGCGTGCCCGGAGTTGCCGTCCCCAAAGAATTGCCGGAAGCAAAAGGAGTTTGGAATCAATACACGATCCGGCTGACAAGTCCAGAAGACGCGCAAAATCCCTCGGGCAATTTTCGAGATTGGATGCGGGCTCAGTTGCAGGAATGCGGCATCGGTTCGATGGTTTACTATCCGTTACCTTTGCACCTGCAACCTGTTTACAAATCTTTGGGTTATCAAGCAGGTCAGTTGCCAAAGGCTGAGCAAGTTTGTCGCGAAGTCTTGTCTTTGCCGATGTTTCCGGAACTGTCGAGGGATCAACAAGAGCGGACGATTTATGGGCTGAAAGATTGCTTGGCAAAGGCCGATCGCATCCGGTAGCTTTGGTGCGATGGCATCAGCGAGGGAAATGCAGGAGGAGAAAAGAATTGCAGGGTTGCAGTGCTGTGAGAATGTGCACCGGTCAGGGAGAGCTGTTAAGTATTTTGACCGATCACTTGTACTTTTATGTACTATATTTAATGAAAAGAAACAAATTTAGGCTAGCAATCCGCCTCGAACGGGTGCATTTTCCGCTCGCCTAAAACTTGCAATGCGATCGGTCAATGATGAAGAAGGAAGTTCGGCAGCGGATTCTGTAACGGATGTAACGGATGTAACGGATGTAACGGATGTAACGGATGTAACGGATGTAACGGATGTAACGGATTTCAGGAAGAGGGAAGAGGGAAGAAGGAAGAATAATTAATGTTTTAACTTTTAATTTTCGACTTCCCATCCCCGATGCCTGATGCCCGATGCCCGATGCCCGCCGATGCCCGATGCCCGATGCCCAATTCTCAATTTAACCTGTAATTTTCATAAGATAAGAGGAAAATAAACGAGTGCCTCAGTATCAATTCACTCAGGCTAGACGCTACGATCCACAAGCGATCGCTCAGTATTACCGCAACCGTCCTTGGAAAGCAATTTGGCGCGCAATTACCGTTATTTGGTCTTTTGCGGGCTTTGTGCTGGGGATGCTGTGGGACAGTTGGCAGCACGAAGTCGCAGCACACCAGCCGGAACGGGCCGCCCACCTGCGACAAATACTCACTCGCTTGGGCCCCACTTTCATTAAAGTCGGCCAAGCCCTTTCTACCAGACCGGATTTGATCCGCAAAGACTTTCTCCAAGAATTGATCAAACTTCAGGATCAATTGCCGCCCTTTGACTCCGTGCGCGCTTTCGAGATTATTGAAGCGGAACTCGATCGCAAAATTAGCGAAACCTATAGCGAAATCTCCCCCGAACCTGTCGCCGCAGCAAGTCTTGGTCAAGTCTACCGAGCTCGCCTCCTCACCGGGGAAGCAGTAGCAGTCAAGGTTCAGCGACCGAATTTGCTGCCAGTCTTGAGCCTTGACCTTTATTTAATGCGCTGGGCGGCTGGATTGTTGGGCCCGTTGCTGCCGCTGAATCTCGGCCACGACCTCTCTTTAATAGTCGATGAATTCGGTATCAAACTATTCGAGGAAATTGATTATATCAATGAAGGCCGCAACGCCGAGAAATTTGCTACAAATTTTGCCGATGACCCCACAGTAAAAGTTCCGAGTATTTACTGGCGTTATACTTCAAATTGCGTTCTGACTCTCGAATGGATTGACGGCATCAAGCTGACAGATATAGAACGTGTTAAAGCCGCAGGTTTGGATACCGATAGTTTAATTGAAGTCGGAGTCCGCAGCAGTTTGCGGCAGTTGCTGGAACACGGATTTTTTCACGCTGACCCCCATCCGGGAAATCTGTTTGCCTTAGCGGACGGCCGCATGGCTTACATTGATTTTGGGATGATGGATCAGATGGAAGAAACAACTAAAGAAACTTTGGTTGATTCTGTCGTTCATTTGATCAACAAAGATTACTTACAATTAGCCAAGGATTTTGTCAAACTGGGCTTTTTGACTCCAGATACAGATATTATGCCGATCGTTCCGGCGTTGGAATCTGTACTGGGTGATATCGTCGGCGAAAATGTGTCAGATTTTAACTTCAAGACGATTACAGACCAGTTTTCGGAGTTGATGTACGATTATCCTTTCCGGGTGCCGGCGAAATTTGCCTTAATTATTCGCTCTCTGGTGACAGAAGAAGGTTTGGCCCTGACGCTGAATCCCGATTTCAAGATAGTCGAGGTGGCGTATCCTTATGTAGCGCGGCGTTTGTTGAACGGAGAATCTCCGGCTCTGCGGCGGCGTCTGATTGAGGTATTATTCAAAGATGGCAAATTCCAGTGGAACAGGTTAGAGGAGATGATCGCGATCGCTAGGTCCGATCGCAGTTTCGACTTGCTCCCCACCGCCCAACTAGGCTTGCAATTTTTGCTGTCAGAGGAAGGGTCGTTTTTGAGACGCCAGCTAATGTTAGCTTTGATTGAGGACGATCGAATCCACACCGAAGAAGTTCGCAGCCTGTGGAACTTAGTCAAGGAAGATTTGCAGCCCGGTCGCCTGTTCAACGTTGCTCTAGGCGCTTTGACGGAGTTTTCCACAGCAGGAGCAGCGGCGCTAACTCGGCTTTAATTAGAAGGAAGAAGGAAGAAGGAAGAAGGAAGAGGGAAGAAGGAAGAAAAATAATTCTACTTTTGCCAATTCCCAATTCCCGATTCCCAATTCCCAATTCCCAATTCCCAATTCCCGATTCCCAATTTTTCAATTCCCAATTTCCAATTACCCAAATTAAGGAATTATTCGTGTATTATTTTCCAGAGCCTCCCTATTTTTTAATGTCGGCTGGACTGCTAGCAGGTATGGCCTCCGGTGTAGCATTTGAAGCAACTCTCAAACAATCCGTACAACTGTGGTCTAAAAATCGTTCTACTCGCACTTTGGCTAACCTGCAAGGGCTGCCATTGCGGATGCCTTTTCTGGGAATGGCTGGCGGAATTTGCGTATTTTTAGCTTCGGGAATGGAGATTTTTGGCTTTCCAAAACTACTTTCTTATGCCCTAGCTTTGCCACTGACGCTACTCACGGGCTGGCTAGTTTGGACTCAGCTAGGTAAGCTTTTGATCGAGTTAGAACGCGGAGGTTCCAAAGCGCTGGATCTGGATTCTTTTGAACAATGAGAGTTAGCTATCAACCTCTTTTCTGAGAAGGAAGGGGTTGATAGTTCTCTAATGTTATCCTAATTTGATGCTTTTTGAACCGCAGAGGACGCAGAGAACGCAGAGGAAGAGAAAGAAGAGGCTCACAATTTATGCAGGAATTTCTGTATAAAATATAAAATATAAAATCGAATGGGTAATTTTATTGTTACGGGTGCAGCAGGATTTATCGGCTCTAATCTAGTAGAAACTCTTTTAAATCGAGGGGAGACAGTGATAGGTGTTGACGAGTTCAACGATTATTACGATCCGGCTCTAAAGCGCAAGAATATTGCACAATTTGATAAGTATCCTGGTTTTGAATTGGTGGAAAGCGATATTTTGTCTCTGAATTGGCGAGGTCTTTTATCCGATGCTAAGGTAATTTTTCACCAGGCG
Organism: Microcoleus sp. N9_A2; assembly: GCF_036701775.1. NCBI lineage: Bacteria > Bacillati > Cyanobacteriota > Cyanophyceae > Oscillatoriales > Microcoleaceae > Microcoleus > Microcoleus sp. N9_A2. The sequence goes on from NZ_JAUBRH010000012.1 coordinate 50,725, forward strand.
GCGCAAGCAGGAGTTCGTGCTAGCTGGGGCGACGGTTTCCGCAGTTATACGGAACGCAATATTAACAGCACCCAAGTATTGTTAGAAGCGGCAAAAGATGCGCCAAATTTGCAAAGGTTTGTGTATGCTTCATCGTCTTCAATTTACGGTAATGCTGAATCTTTTCCCACGAATGAAAATGCTTGTCCGCAGCCTGTTTCTCCCTACGGAATTACGAAATTAGCCGGTGAACGTTTGTGCGGGCTTTATTACAAAAATTTTGGCGTTCCTACTACTTCCCTACGCTATTTTACTGTTTACGGGCCGAGACAGCGCCCCGATATGGCTTTTCACAAGTTTTTTAAGTCGATTTTGTTTGATGAGGCGATTTCAATTTTCGGCGACGGATTGCAAACGCGGGATTTTACGTTTATCAGCGATTGCGTTGCGGCGAATTTAGCGGCGGCTGAGGTTGCGGAAGCTGCGGGGGAAGTTTTTAATATTGGTGGGGGAAGTCGGGTGGTTTTGAAAGAAGTTATTGATACAATAGAGAGAATTGTCGCGAGACCTATTCGGATAGATTTTACCGAAGCTGCGAGGGGAGACGCGCGGCACACTAGCGCGGATGTGTCTAAAGCCCATAAAATCTTAGGTTATCAGCCGCAGGTTGCCTTAGAAGAAGGTTTAAGGCGCGAATGGGAGTGGATTCAGTCTGTGTACAGTTAGAGTACAGTTAGATGCTATCTATCCCAGAAATTCCGCAACTTAAATTGAACATTGTTAACTTTTTGAATTCCCCAACTTTTGAGATTTCTCCCCAAGCGAACCAACAAATTTGGAGGCGCGAGTTTTGGCTGTGTTTCCGGCGAATTCAAATATCGGTAGTGCAGAAATACGTCTCGGTAGGGAATCTCCACATCTTCGCCAGCACACAATCGACTAAACTTTGCAGCCGAAATACTCATGTAGTGCAAATAAGTCAACCGTCGCCCTTTATCGTACAGAACATAATCTATCACATCAAATTGAGAAGACCAATGATTTCCCGTTACCAGTGCAGGTTGATGATAAGCAAAGTTGTAAAAAGAGATTTTGCTGCGGGCGACTAAATAGTTAAGTAAAGATTGGTCTGCGCCTCGTAAAGACATAATTTCCGCTTCTCCTGATGTTAATTTTTCTAAAAGTTGAGAGCAATTATTTTGATTTAAAACCCCGGCTTTTGACGCAAACCAACCCGCACAAAAAGTATGAGATTGCAGTTCGTCAAAATTTAAAATCTGGGGCAATTTGGGGGACGATAAATCAAATATATAATTGAGGTCAGATTTGTATTGAAAATCGTTTGCTACCCAATCGAAATCATCAAGCTTTTGATAAATATAATCTAGAGAACCCATTAACAGAGTGTCTGCGTCAAAATAGATAAATTTATCAAAAGGGCCGTCGAAACAACATAATTTTCGGTGCATTTCCAAACATTGAACTGGTTTCCAACCTTTAGCTTGCCAAACTTTTTGAGCTTTTGCATGGGTTTTCCAAACTTGAGTCGCAAAGTCTTCCCAGAAAATGATTGAATCGGTATTTTCAAACAGGGTGACATGAGGACGAGTTGCAATTTCTACTTGCACTTTTTTCATTCGATTATCATAGGGAATGATACAAACAGGAATATTTTTTGCCCCGTTGACTTCGAGACTGTTTAATAAAGCGACTAAGTGGTCGAACACAACATCGTTTGCTAGAATATAAATGCCATCAGTCATAGTTTTTTAGTGAATAAGTAACCCAGCGCATATATATTGCTTTTTAGGTGCGGGCAAGATGCCCACACCACAAGAAATAAAATTGATTGATTGTGGAACAGGCATCTTGCCTGTTATTCAAAGCTTGTTTGGTGTCAAAAACACAACAAAACTTATGAATTGTGGAACAGGCATCTTGCCTGTTATTCAAAGCTTGTTTGGTGTTAAAAATACAACAAAATTTATGAATTGTGGAACAGGCATCTTGCCTGTTCTTCCCAGCTTGTTGATAATGATACAACATAGGAGTTTATCCTCACCTACTGAAAACCCGAAATATTTTTTGCACTAAATTTGGTTTTTCCTCATTGAGATAACGATAATGTTTCCAAAGTTGCCAATAAGGACTACCCGATTTAATTGGTATTCCAGCCCAGTGAATATATTTTAACCTTTTACCTTTGTCATAAAGAACATAATCTATTTCTTGAAAATGCTTGGAACCAGCCCAGCTTCCCGGTTCGGTTGCTGAATCTTTCACAAGGTTGCAGCGTTTGGAAATCAATTGAAGAATGATATAATTTAGTATAGGTTGGTCTGTGACATTTTGAGTAAAGTCAAAATATTCTCGATGCTGCGAACATTCTCGCAAAATCTCATACATTTGCGCTTCTGTAATAGTTCCTTTTCTAGAAGCCCAAAAACCGCTGTTGAATACATCTTGAAGCTGTGAGTCGGTAAAGATATTCTGTTGTTTTACAGCGGGTGAAAATACATTTCGCAGTTTTTCGCTGAGGTGGTGGTAGTCGCAGCAAAAAAAGTCTACTTCTGATAGTTTGTTTAAGTTGGCTGCGATGTCTTCAAAAACGATGATATCGGTATCGATGTACAGAAATTCGTCAAGGGGGCCAAACCAGGCGCAGAGTTTCCGCATTTTGTTGGGAAGGGCTAAAAAAGTGCGATCGAACGTTTGGCCAATTTCTCTGGTAAACTGTTCGACAAACTCCAGATTTGGGAACAATCGCACCCCGTGGAGACTGCTGAGTGTGGCTTCGACTTGCTGGTAATTGTCGTCGAAGGGAATCAGAAAAACAGGTACTTGACAATTGTACAGACGTATGCTGTTTAAAAGGGCGATCGCACTTTCGATCACTTTATCATTCGCAACAATATAAATACCGCGATTCATACATTTATCCTCAACCTTCTCAACACTCTTTGTAGCAAATTCGCCCCAGAAACCTCAGTATAAGACTTTGGCGCTTGGGCAAAAATCGGACGCTGGGACGGTTCGCGGAGATAGCGGTAATGCAGAAACAAATCGCGATAGGGAAACTCAATATTTTCCCCCGCACAAACTCTCCGAATTAAATCCGGCGGCACACCAATATAATGAATGTAAGTAAGTCGGTTTCCCTTGTCGTACAAAATATTATCTTGCACTTCAAAATGTTTAGAAGTGACGCTACACCCAGTTTTTTCGCCATCCGGGAGGCTATAAGCAAAATTATAGCTATTCATCCCCGTTTTCATCACCATATAATTGAGCAACGGCTGTTCTCCCGCACCTTCATAGAGAATTTCCGCCTCGCCCGATTGCAGTTGAGCTAACAGCCATTCCCTAGTATCTTGCTCAAACAATCCTTGCTTGCTGGCGTAAAATCCCGAACAAAATATTTCCGACTCGATCCGATTTTGCTCAAAAACTTCTAGCAGTTTTGGCGACTGAACATTGTATACTTTAGTTGGGGATAGAAATTGAAAATCATAAACCACAAAATCCGATTCCTCTAACTTATGAAAAACCGCATTAAGGGAATTCATCACCAAAGTATCCGCATCCATATAGATAAACTTTTCAAACGGGCCGTCGAAAGCGCAAAAGCGCCGGTGTGCGCCGTAAAGCCGAAATTTTTTGCGGTTCAAACGCTCTGGTGCGGCTGCTTCCATGAATTTGTCCCATCGCTGAATAGATGCGCTATCTTCATAAATAAAGACGTTGGGACGGTTGACAATTTCTGCTTTGATTTGCTGTATCTGGTCGTCGAAAGGATAAATGCAGACGGGAATATTGGAGCTTAAGATAACTTCAATACTGTTGAGTAAGGCAATTAGTTGATCGTAAACTGTATCGTTGGCTAGCGTGCAAATTCCATTCATATCTATAGTCTCGCGAAGGCGGAATTTGTTTGTGTCGTTGCGGTTTCAACCGCCGAATCATTTAAAGGGTAAAAAAGAGTCATCGGGGGAAAACTAAGACGAGGGAGAAAGCGACGCCATCGCTACGCGAAAACCCCCAACACTAGACCTATCGCCCGCCGAGGAAGCGCCGCGAGAGGCAGAACGGCAACCGATACACTCACTGACCCAGCAACCGCCACGGAGCACCCGGTAATCATCTTTGCCAGTTTCCCAGGAACTTCCGTCAGTTGGTGCGCCGTTATAGTCTTGGTTCCACCTATCGCTGCACCACTCCGAAACATTGCCGTGCATATCGTACAATCCAAACGGATTCGGAGGAAAACTCCCTACATCTGTTGTTTCTTTGCGATAAAGTCCTCCGGGTGTATATCCGCAGGGGTCGCTTGCGTCATAGTTGGCTATTTCCGTGGTAATGTATTCCCCAAAATGAAATGCGGTTGTTGTATCGGCACGACAGGCGTATTCCCATTCTGCTTCACTCAGAAGGCGATATTTTCTCTCGGTTTTTTCCGACAGTTTGCCACAGAATTCGACGGCATCATCCCACGATACAAATTCAACAGGACGTTTTTCACCTTTGAACTTCGATGGATTGTTTCCCATTACTGCTTGCCACTGTGCTTGGGTGATAGGATATTTGGCTGCATAAAAAGCGGGTATTGTGACTCGATGCTGCGGATCTATGTAATAATATTGTCCTGTTTCGCTGCTGGGGAAACCCATCATAAATGTGCCGCCGGGAATCGATACCATTTCCAGTACAATTTCGTTCCCTAAGTCTTCGGGGAAGAAGTGAGCTGAATGACGGTGGCGACTGTTTTCTTGTGGTTCAAAATTTACTGTTATCACATCAAACTCAAAGGTAGGCAAATAGTTTTGTAGTTGATTTTGGTTTTCTGTCATGGCGCTATTTCCTAAGATGCAAAGTTAGACAGCCAATTGAGCAAGTTTAATTCGTGGAGAATGATTTGTCTAGCTTCGGCAATTTTCTCCCTCGCTTCATGCCAATAATCCACATTAGCTACAACGTCTTTAATAAATTCTACTCCTTTCTCATCCAGACTGGGCAGCCGCAGAAAACTCCCCGCCGGCAACAACTTATCCGCCGCCGAACCGCCGTAATAAATTGGCAAACACCAAGCTAACAAAGCATCCCAAAGCTTCTCGCTGACATACCAATCGTTTTCGGCATAATTTTCTATAGCTAAGTTGTAATAGTATGGTGCGACAGCGTGCCATTTATTGTTCATAGTGCCGTTCCCGCGCGCCCAAGTTGGCAAGTTTCGCCCGTAAAGGTCAAAATCCAATTCTTGTGATCGCAGCAATTTGATAAAATCTAATCTCTGGCGGTGATTGGCGCTGCGGCTAACACCTGAAGTAATCCAAGAACAGGGTTTAGTTTTCGGCGGCGCAGGCATTTCATCTAGTTCTCGAAACGAGTTAGAGTGATACCAAATCGCGGGCATATAATCGGGTTTTGGTGCGAAATCGTCGGGACCGGAAATGTAACCGCAATAAAGTTTGGCTTGTTCGTAGTTGGCTTTGGTAATTTCAATAACTTCTGGTAATGGTGGCTCGCGGATTAGGTAAATTATGCGTTCCTTCGGGACACCGCGCAATTTTTCTCGAATGTCATTTTCTGGGTTTTGAGGGCTTGGACGGCGGATTTTGTCGATCCAGGATTGCTGTTTTGGCGGTTTCGGAAAGTCGAATTGATACATGAGTATAAAGTCTGGTTCGGGGTGATTTGCTAGCATTTGAATATTTCCCCATTTGCCGAAGTTGTGGGGGGTTTGTTGCCACAGCCAGTCGCTTTGGTTCATGCCTGGGTAGGTGGTGATTGTGCCGATATTTTTGGGGTTCATATCTAATAATAAATCTGGTTTTTGCGTGTGGGCGGGGCGGGTTTATGAAATTGTTAATTTTAGGCGATGATTGGTGGTAAAATCCGCCCCTACGGATTTTAAAATTCTCGGATGAGGATTAATGAATGATTTGCGATCGCACTTGGTCATCCACATAACTCAAAATTCTCTCTATTCTATTTTCCCACGAAAATTGCTTGACAAAATCCATTGTTTCTGCATAGCCTTCGCTTTTCCTCGGATATTTAGTTAAACTATCTCGAATGCTTTGCGCGAACTGGTACGGGTTATCCGGTTCGCACCAAGTTGCTGCTATATTTCCCGATTTAAATTCCATTAAAGATGCAATCTCCGTCGCTACAATCGGAGTTCCCGATGCCATGTAATCAAAGAATTTTAAAGGAGATGTGAACGTCGCGGCCTCTGTCAAACAGTGCGGGTGAGTCAAAACATCGGCTGCTTGCAGCAAGCTAGCAAGTTGATTTTGAGGGAGGTAGCCGAGAAATTTAATGTTGTTAACTTGTTGGGATTTTGCTAACTGCTGGTAGGCTGTTACTTGGGATGAATCACCGCCCGCGATCGCAAATTGAACTCGCGGCGACTCCAGGGCCACATCCACTAGCATATCGACACCTTTAAACGGGTAAAGTCCGCCTGCATAAACTGCTAAATGCTGTCTGTCATCTTCTAATAATTGCTGTCGCCAATTCTGGGCGGCTTCTGTTTGTCTGGCGAGAAACAAATGATTGAAACCGTTGTGCAGCGTAATTACTTTTTCCGGCGGCATCCCATTCAAAATCATGCTGTCTCGCACTGTATCGGCAACAGTTACGGAAATCTGAAACAGAGGATTGCGGACAATTTCTGATTCAAATTGCTTGTCTTCGTGGTGGTGCTGTTCGTAGATAGCGGGAATTCCGTTTTTAACTGCTGCTTTGACAAAGTTCCAGTCGCGGGTGTGGACAATTTGAGTCGATTTAAGCAGGTGAATCGGTAAGTAGTATTTGCAAACTATTGTACTCGAACTCGTCCACTTGCTGTCCCAACGGTCGATCGGCCACGGCATCGGTAAATCTGCTACTTTTAATTTATCTTGAATATTGTAAATTTTGGCAAGTTTGTCATCGGGTTTCCTGGGTTGAAAAGGAAAAAGCAAATCAACCGGATTCAAAGCACTCCAGCCTTTACGAAGGTATACCAAAACTGCTGGATAACCTAGGTTTGCTGTGGCATTGGCAGAGTGTGCAACTTGAACTAAGCTCGCTACATTGGGTTGCGGCAAGATATTTCTGGTAAAAAATACATAATATTTGGACATGGTAATTGGTAATTGGTAATTGTTGACTGTGCAGACAGTTGACTAATGACTACTGCCAACTGACTACTTTTTAACAGCCTGACGCTTAATAGTCTTTTCTATAAATTCTAAAGTAGTGAAAATATTAGCAGCAGAGTGAAATGATTCTCTGATTAACTCGTCTCTTTCTTCGGGAGAGTCTACCATTTCATCTACTAGCATTTTGAGGTAAGCTATCATGGGAGTCAGGCGAGTGCGAATTTCGTAAGAACCTCTAATTAGAGCTTCATCGCGAGCGGTTTCTTCGGCAAATTGCACTGAATACAAGCGAGTGTAGTAACCTCCTTTTGCTAGCAATTCTTCGTGGGAGCCCATTTCTACGACTTGTCCGCGATCAATCACGGCGATTTTGTTGGCTTTTTGGACTGTGGAGAGGCGGTGGGCGATTACCAACGTTGTGCGATCGCAACTCAATTTCTCGATCGCCGCTTGCACGTACCTTTCCGAAACCGTATCCAGCGAACTCGTCGCCTCATCTAAAATTAAGATTTCCGGGTTTTGCAGCAGGGCTCTAGCAATTGAAATTCTCTGACGCTGCCCTCCCGATAAGATCACGCCCCGATCGCCAATTTGAGTATCCAACCCATCCGGCAATAGTTGGATAAACTCGTAAGCATTCGCTCCCTTCGCCGCTTCCACAATTTCTGCCTGACTCGCATCGGGCTTAGCGTAAGCAATATTTTCGCGCACTGAAGCATTAAACAAAAACGTATCTTGGCTAACAATACCCATCGCTTTTCTCAGACTTTTCAGCTCAAAATCGCGCAAATCCATGCCATCGATCGAGATATTACCTTCAGTAGGATCGTAAAATCTCGGCAGTAAATCTGCCAAAGTTGACTTGCCAGAACCCGAAGTTCCTACCAAAGCCAAAGTAGTGCCGTGAGGTAGAAATAAATCAATTCCTTGTAAAACTAAATTTTTGTGGTTAGGATAACTAAAAGATATTTTATTAAAATGAATTCCCGATCGCAAATGAGTGTAAGGCACAGAACCGTTCAGCATAAATGGCTTTTCCTCGCAGCTCAAAAAATCATTAACCACCTCTACACTAGCCGACGTATTAGCAAATTGACTGCGCCCGCTATTCAACTGTGAAATTAAAGGGATCAATCGAAACAGTACCAATAAATAGGTTAATAAAATTGTAGCAATAGACTCTATCTCATTCGCAAATATTGTGCGACCTATAAATACAATCAAAATTATAACTATCAAATTAACAACTTCGTTAATTGGGGCGATCGCCGCATAATTTACCTGAGCCTGAAAATCCGCTTGTTCTCGCCTTTGAATTAAATGCTTGATCCGCTGATACTCCCTTTCCTCGTTCCCCGTTGACTTGACCAGCCGAATCCCAGTAATCGTTTCCAGCACCCTCACCGAATAATCTTTCGACATTTCAGAAAGCAGGTGGCCAAAATGCTTGGAACGGTTAATAATATATTGATTTGCCCAAGCAACTAACGCCAGCAAAACTGTAGCTGTCACCGTCAGTTTCCACGAGATCGAAAGTAGCAGACCCACAAAAACCAAAACCGTGATTGAGGTAGTAAACATTCCGATGGCCGTACCAACTGCACTAGCAGTCCGACCAATCTCTCCGCCCAATCTATTAATTAAATCCCCGACTTTAGTTTTAGAGTAAAAATCTAAATCTACTTCTAACAACAACCGCAAACCTGCGTCTCGCAAATCAAAAGTCAGAGAGCGCGTCAGAGAAGTAGCTACTAAAGTATTGATATAACTCGCAACATTTTTTAAAAAAATTGCCAGCACAACCGCCCCGGTCATCAGCATTAAACGCTGATTTCCGGGCATTCCCTCAAAGGGATACATCAAAGTTTTAATTAGAGGTGGAGCACCACGCAGCTCGATAGCTTCCTCTAAAAAACTTAAAAGCACTGGTACAATCAGAGTAGTGCTGATACCGTTAAATAAAGCGCCAGAAAAGCCCAGCATCACAGTTAAGAGAATCCTGCCGGGATATCGTCTGGCAAATTTTAGGAGTAGCTTATTGGCAGACATGAAGCATTCCCAGCTAAAAAGTACGGCATCTCAAAATATTCTTTAATAATAGACAGTTTTTCTTCCTCCAGTGAGTGGTTTTAAAATAACATTTACATACCTGCGATTATATCTGAAAGAATCGGTTTCATTGCTTGAATACTATATTTTTTCATACATCTTTCCCGAGCTTTCATTCCTTGTAAATTAGCCGCTGTCAAATTTTGAAATATCCATTGAATCTTTTGTGAAATTTGAGCGGGAGAACTCGGATCGACTAAATAACCCGTTCCCCCTAAAATTGCTGGAATATCCCCCACTCGCGTAGACAAAACAGGCTTAGCCATTGCCATGCCATCTGTCAGCTTGAGTGGAAACTGAGCCACGGCTGTGAGAGTTTCTCGCTGAGGAACAACGACAACATGAGCCGCCGCTACAACGGACGGCATCGTCTCGACTGGAAACCTTGGCAGTTTAACAATCCAACGCCCCCATTGTTTCACAAGTTTATCATCATAATCATCATAAGGACTCCCGCCGACGATCGCTAATTTTAAATCGGGCTCATTTAACTGTTCGAGGGCCATCAAAACATCCTCCACGCCTTTATGAGGTCGCGGTGCCCCCGGAAACATCAAAACTCTATACCCGGACAAGCCGTAACACTGTCTGCTCAATTCAGGATTGTATTTAGCAGGGTCGAACATTGCAGTATCCTTACCATTCGGCAAATATACACCACCAAAACGCTGTTTTAAAAACTCAGTATCAACGGTGACAGCATCAGCACGGTGAATGAGACTTTCCATCCACTTGAGATAGAGCGGATTATCTGGTTCTCTCAATAAACCATTGTGTTTAAAAATATCTCGATAAAGTTGTTTGAAAGATGGACGGTATTTCCATTCATCTCCGCCGTACCAGCTCATTTCCCAGTCGTCTATATCTAAAATTATAAAGTGGCGAGTCGCCAGTTTTTTTAGCAGTGATAACCCAAAGCTTGTAGGTTTAGGTTTGACTGCATAAATAATATCCCCATCTATTTTTTTCCAAAGTTTTTGAGCATCTATTAAAAACCCCGGATAATTTTTACCCGGTATCGCACATACCGGGATGTCTCTAGGAGGATTAGCATACAATTCCTTGCCAAACTGAAACCCAACAACTTCTACATCACATTTAAGCTCTATCAAGACTTGAGCTAAGAAAAAAGCACGAATTGCACCTCCTCCTGACAAATCGCTCACTACTAATGAAACTTTCACTGAGTATTTTGTTTAAAACATTTGTTTAATTTTCCTGCTTAACCGAGCTTTTGTCAAGGCGACGGGGACTCACGCACTCCCGACCACAGCAACCGGGTTTTTAACCAGGGCAAAGGGCAGCAACGCGTCTTTTGGTAAAAAAAACACAGTAATGAAACCAAGACTGTTATTCAAGCCAGCAATGATTATTCTAGGTAAATTTTCGGATATGTTGAGGCTAATTTTTTTTTATTTTGCGCTGATTTTTGTTGCTTTTGATGCAGTTGGGCGACCAATTTTAATTATTTTAAACGCCAGGGATTGTTAAGTTGATTTGGTAAAAATATTTTAGCAGTGCGATCGACTATTCTAGTAAAGAGCGATCGCGTCACGTTCTTCGCGTACTGAGGGCGGTAAGGATAAGTGCAGTGCATTACTTTAATCGGTTTGTCGATCGTATAAACATCTTTCCACTTATCCAAGTAGTTGTACACCGGGGACAAAGTTGTCATTTTCGGTTTCACCGATTCAACAGCCGCCGCAAAAGCTCCTTGGTCTTTCAATAATAGCACATTTTGATGCGCTACTACCATGTCGAAATATTTCTTAAAGTTTATAAACAATTCCTGAGTTTTACTGCTTTTTGTAAAAGCGATAAATCCGCCATTGTACTGAATGCTATTTTCATTTAGCGGCAACCCGACAGACAGCAAAGTTGACAGAATATCCTGCTTGACTCTTAATAAATTTGCAGCTTTAGCAATCGCAGGCTGCACATCTTCCGTCACCAACAAATCCACCCCATCAAGAAAATCAAACACCTCATCAATTGGCGATAGCAAACAAATATCGCAGTCCAGATAAATAGTTTTCTCAAAAGGAGATTGTTGATACAAAGCCAGCTTAGCTTGTCGCGATGCTAAAACCGGATTTTCGTGTTTCGGTGCGGCCTGCAATCTCACATTTCCAAACACCTGAAGTAAAGGATATAAAATTAGAGGGACTCTATCTATTAAAATAATAATTGGTTCGCGGTGAAACTTCCTGACTGAAGCTAGAAAATGTATGCAGTCTTGAAATGAGTACAATCCAATTAAAATGGTGATAAATCCTCTATCCATATCTTTTCTCTAACGATAGTAAAAATCGAAATTTAATAAGGCAATTAACTGTGTTTTTAATAACCGATAGAGATATTGCCAACGCTCAAACTGCAATTTATCCCCAACTTTATCCCAAAAGGTTCTTACTTGATTTTTTTGCCAGTCCCAATGAGCAAAAGAATGCTCCATAACTTGAGCGAGTTCCTGCCACCCGTCATTACGAATATTCCAGCCAACTTTGGCAGTTGCTAACCCAATTGGATTACCGTCTTTTGTTTTGACTTTTTGCACTTCAAAAAATCTTCCAATCTTTCCCCATTCTTGAATAAACTGAATTTCTCTCCCATTGTCTCTCGCAATTACGAACAAATTTTCTTGAACAAAACTTACCTTTTTCAATGGTAGTTCTAGCTTTTTTGCTAATTTATGAATTGCCTCTTTTCTCCCCGGAAATGATTGATTTGGTGGATGTTCTAGAATGGGCATAAACCCTTTACAAGTAATTCCTGACATCCATTCTCTCTCCGGCACTTTTCCTATGATTCTTGTATCTGCATCCACAAAGATTGTCACTCGACATAATTCTAAGGCTTTTTTTAGTGCAAATCGTTTATCATTATAACAAAAATCTACACCTTCGCGACTTTTTTTAAAGGCGAAAACATTCGTCAAATTCTGAAAGTCATTTGGGTTGTCAGTACAAACAACTAGCATCGTCCCTAGAGAATGAGTTTCTAAGTCTGCTGCTAGTTGTTTGGCTAATTCGCGATACTTTTTCCGAAAAGCTAAGGTGCAAAAACAAAAATCTTTGTGACTGTTTAACATTATTTTTAACTCAATTTTTGCACTTGTTTTATTTGAGTTTATGCTAACTGTGGCGTTTTTGGTGCCACTGCCAAGCATGGGAGATAATGTTCTTAATGTCGGGATATTCTGGAGACCAACCCAAGGTTTTGATGGCTTTCTCGCCGCTGCCAACCAAAGCAGGCGGGTCTCCCGGACGCCGATCGCACTCAACAGCCTTAATCTCTTTTCCCGTCACTTGGCGAGCCGTTTCTATCACCTCTTTCACCGAAAACCCGCCGCCATTGCCTAAATTAAAGAAATCAGATTTGCCACCATTTAGCAAATATTCTAATCCTAAAATGTGAGCAGATGCCAAATCGTTAACGTGAATGTAATCCCGAATGCAAGTACCGTCTGGAGTATCGTAATCCGTGCCAAAAATCGCGATCGAATCTCGTTTACCCAAAGCCGCGAACAACACCAGCGGGATCAGGTGAGTTTCTGGATTGTGATCCTCTCCTAACAACCCGTTAGGGTCAGCCCCAGCCGCGTTAAAATAGCGGAAACAAACAGACTTGAAATTGTACGCCGCGTCAAAATCAGACAAAATCCTTTCTACCATTAACTTAGTAGCACCGTAGGGATTGATCGGATTTTGCGGGTGGTCTTCGGTGAGCGGGATTTGCTCAGGTACGCCGTAAGTCGCGCAAGTAGAAGAAAACACAAATTTCTTGATGCCAGCAGCGATCATTGCTTCCAAAAGTGTAATCGTGCCGATGACATTGTTGCGGTAATATTTAGCTGGATCGGTAACAGATTCGCCGACGTAAGCGTAAGCTGAAAAGTGCATCACCGCAGCAATGTCATGGGTAGCGAATAGGTTGTCGAGCAGGGCGCGATCGTTGGTATCGCCAACTACTAATCCTACTTGCAAAACCTGCTCTACTAAGTCTTGGTGTCCGTAGACTAAATTATCCAAAATTATCACACCGTAACCTGCATTTTTCAGTGCTAATACTGCGTGAGAGCCAATATATCCTGCTCCGCCTGTCACCAAAATTGTTGGTTTTTCTGTACTCATTTTATTTTGCTTTGTTTGGTAATTGCAACGGTAGATTATATTGTAAATTTACCAGAAAGAATTGGTTTAAAGCCTCTCCCTTTGAGGGGGAAATTAAAATCAGACTATTCATTGCTTTAATCCTCTTCCTTCCAAGTAGAGGTAGCTGTCAACTGTCAACTGTCAATTGTCAATTGTCAACTATCAATTGTCAATTGTCAATTGTCAATTGTCAAGTTCAATCGATAAACTTGAGGCGACCAATTTGGATATAATCAAATATCCGATTAATCTGATGTCGATCCTCTTCTGAAATTTTATCATCTGACAGGATAGCCGAAGTCAAAACTAAGTGTTCCCGGCGAGTGATCTTGCCAGACGCTACAATCCGATCGACTTTTTGAGAAATTGTTAAGTTCGATTTGTTCTGAGATGTTCGCATTTATTCGATCGCTTTTATGCTAAAATAATTAAAGTTGATTGCACTTATTGACCGAAAAATGCTGCGTACCAGACCGCAAATCAATTTGCTCAACAGCAGAAATAAGCTATCATAGTTTTACTTCCAAAGATAGATGCGCGGACTTAATAAATCTGCAATCAGCCTTCTGATAGCGTTCAGACTAATCCAATTATATAATATTTTTCCGAGAGAGGCAGTTTTATATGCAGGTTTATCGGCTTCCGGTACTGTCAGACAATTACATTTTCTTGCTGCACGACCCCGATCGCCACACAGCAGCCGTCGTCGATCCAGCGCGATCGCAGCCCGTATTAGAGCAACTGCAAGCACTCGGAGCCGAATTAACCGCAATTTTCAATACCCACCACCACAGCGACCACATAGGGGGCAATCAGGAACTGATCGATCGCTTTCCCCAAATTACAGTTTACGGTGGCGCAGAAGACCGAGGCAGAATACCCGGACAGCAAGTGTTTTTACAAGCGGGCGATCGAGTTTCTTTCGCCAACAGAACCGCCGAAGTCTTCTTCCTACCCGGCCACACAAAAGCTCACATCGCCTACTATTTCCCCCCCAGCAACCCCAGCGAAACCGGCGAATTGTTCTGCGGCGACACCTTATTTGCTGGAGGCTGCGGCAGGCTGAAAGAAGGCACTCCCGCCCAAATGTTAGCCTCTCTGGGACAACTGCGAAACTTGCCGGACAATACGAGAGTTTGGTGCGCCCACGAATATACACTGAAAAACTTGCAATTTGCCCTGAGTGTAGATGGCGGCAATCTTGAGTTACAGCAGCGTTTGGGCGAAGTCAAAGAGGCTCGGAGTCGATCGCAACCTACAATACCATCATCGATCGGCATCGAGAAAAAGACCAACCCATTTTTGCGCTGGGATTCTCCCAACCTCCAATCAGCCGCCAACACCCGCGATCCAGTGCAAACCTTCGCTCGATTGCGCGGCATGAAAGACCAATTTTGACCTTAACGTTTTTGTTTCTTCAGGTAACTCTTAAACTTGAGTATCGGTTCGCTCAACCACCTGTCAAGTCTTTTGTATTTTAGGTGAAAGCTCGACAGCCCCTTAAACTTATTTGGAATTTTTTCCAGTTCATCCTTAAACGGTGTCTGAGACAACATATCAAGCCATAATTGATTGGGGGCGGAGCTTTCCCACGGTTTCGGTCTTGACATAAAGTGCATCACTTTACTTGACATATCATCAGTCTTATGGTTGTTCCATATTTGGTCTAATTGCTTCCACCTTCCCACTAAAACTGAATTTAATGCACCTTGATCGCGATCGCCCCAAATGTGGGTTATACCATTTTGGATCAACTTTTCCGACAGTTGCTCTTCCTCCCAAAGCTTCATGTTGTAAACTAAAACACCACTATTGAAATAAGGGTTTCGATCTTGATAAGTGTTCGGATTTCCCCAGACGTTGGCTGCGGCTGCTATCGGCAGAGTTTGAAAATCTAGGTTCCACAGCGGCTTTAAGCTGCCCAGAACGATCGTATCGCTGTCGAGCCAAATCAGCCTTTCTGTTTCTTTGGTATATTTTTGCGGCTCCAATTTAACGTAAGGAAGTTTAGAACCTGATAGCGAAAGAAGTTGGTCGTAATTAGATTGCAATTCTTGCCATCCAATCTCGTATTTGCAGCAATTCTGTAACTGTTCCTTTTGCGGTGAAGATATCCTGGTAGATACAACGCTAATTTTGACCTGCTCCTCCCCAGATTGGCTAACATTCAGATCTACAGACTTGAGAAGTGCTGCTAAGCCCAGAATATAAGTGCGATCTGCGGCTGTGAATATGTGCATAGGATTAAGTTTGTGAGATGAATGGCAAACGTGACACAAACGTTGGGAATCAAGGAAGTAGGCGACCCTGTATTGAAGTAAATGCGATCGCCAATTTAACGTTGAGACGAATAAAATCTTGCCTAAATTTCCGGTTAGATTTACACAAAGAAACGGGGATTCTAAGTAGGTAGGCGCGAATAAAGTTTATAATTTAACAGAATGTAAGGCGGGCTTCAGTTGACAGTTGACAGTTGACAGATGAGTGCGACCTCTACCTAGAAGGAAGAGGATTGGAGTAATGAATAGTTTTCTTTTAATTTCTCGCCTTTAAGGGAGAGGCTTTAAACCAATTCTTTCTGGTAACAAGAGCGATTGCTTCGTTTCACTCGCTGCGAGAGAGGGCTTATGTATTTTCAAGCTTCATCTACTTATTTACCTGTGTGCAAGTGCCATCTGTTCGCGCCCGAAAACGAGCAACAGCCATTGGTAATATGCAGCAACGCGAAAAATAATGAGACGGACTAACCAAAGCACAGGGGCTTAAATCCCCACCTTTAGGTGGATTGTTTTTAGGCAGGGGCTTAAATCCCCTGCCTAAAAACTTCGCACTCCGAAGTCAACTGTCAACTGTCAACTGTTAACTGGCATTTGAAACAGCCAGAAAATTCCCCGTCGCCTGTGCTGAATCCCGCAACTGGTTCAGACGTGGGACTCTACGATAAAATAAATTGTCTAGATATCGATATTACCCCAGAACGATCGACATCCATCTTAGGTTTGAAGTGTCACCAGGCTCAAATCAAAAGTTCCTCTGGTTATTTCCCTATTATTGATGAGCGCGATTGGCTTTGCCAAAAGTAAAACGAGCGTTGTTAGAAACCGATGCAAAACCCACGCAATACTGAACCCCAAGCAAAAATCGACCCCTCTGTTTCCACGGATTCTAACAAACCGATCTACCCAGGCGCGCCTTTGCCAACTGATGTAGGGATGGTTCTGCAATTGGCAGATGGTAGCATTCAGGGGTGCAATTCTCACGCCCAGGATCTGTTGGGGATGACAGCACAACAGATGCTCTTATGCACTTCTATCACCAGTCGGTGGCAGACTGTGCCTCAAGATGGCTCGGATTTTCCCGGCGAGACACATCCGGCGATGGTGGCGCTCTCAACCGGGCAACCATCTTTAAATGTCATCATGGGCTTTGATCGGCCACAGGGAGAATTGATTTGGTTGAATGTCAATTCTCAACCTTTATTTCAGGGAGATCGATCGACTCCCTACGCAGTAGTTACAACCTTCACCGAAATTGCTCAACCTCAGCCGGAAGAAGTATTTGACACCCTTGCACCACAACAGTCAGACACCCTCGAAAGTATTTCCGACGGCTTCTTTGCTTTGGATCGAGACTGGCGATTTACCTACCTCAATTCTCAAGCGGCGCAGTGGCTGAATCGACTCCCGCAAGAGGTGATTGGTAAAAGCGTTTGGGAAGAGTTTCCCGAATCTGCGGGTAGTTTGTTCGATCTCGAATACCGCCGCTGCGCCAGAGAGCAAGTTACGGTTAGTTTTGAATCTTTTTACGGGCCGCTCAATGCTTGGTATGCAGTACGAGCTTATCCCATCGCCTCGGGAATTGCCGTTTATTTTCAAGATGTCACCCAGCAGAAAGCGGATCGGGCTGCTTTTATTCAACAAGCCCAAACTGCGCGGCAACAACTTGCAGAAATTGAGGCGATTTATGCTAGCGCGCCGATCGGCCTTTGCTTTGTCGATACACAATTGCGGTTTGTCCGGATCAACGATCGCCTAGCAGAAATTAACGGAATTCCAACCGCCGCCCACATCGGTAAAACATTGCGCGAAATCTTGCCAGAAATGGCAGATGATTTAGAGCCGCTTTACAGACAAGTTATTGAAACTAAAATTCCGATCGCGCAGATCGAAGTTCGCGGGAAAAATGCAGCACAGCCGGGAGCAGATCGGGTTTGGCTGTTGAGTCTCTATCCGCTCTCGGCCCAGGACGATCGCTTGCTGGGCGTGAATGGAACGGTGCTAGAAATTACCGATCGCCAAGCTAGCAAAAAAGAAATTCAACGGCTCAACCAGGAACTAGAGGGACGAGTTAACGAACTGCAATCAATTCTTGATGCTGTACCTATTGGCATTACGATCGCAGACGACGCGCAGTGTAAAGTAATTCGCGCTAACAGATTTGCTCAGTCGATGCTCGGATTACCGCCGGATGTCAATGTTTCTGCAACCGGAGAGCAAGCCGAAATCCTTCCGTTCAGACAACTGAGCAACGGAGTAGAAATCCCGCCAGAAGAACTCCCAATGCAGCGGGCTGTGGCAACAGCAGCCGAAGTGCGGGATGTGGAAATTCAAATGGTGCGAGCGGACGGGATGGCATTAGATTGGTTGGTGAATGCAGTTCCGTTATTTTATGCACAGGGCGCAGTTCGCGGCTGTGTGGCGGCGTTTGTGGATATTAGCGCTCGCAAACAAGCAGAAGAAGCTTTGCGCCGTTCCGAGGAACGCTATCGCACTTTGTTTGAGTCCCTAGACGAAGGTTTTTGCGTCATCGAAATGCTGTTTGACGACAACGACAAGCCGATCGATTACCGCTTTTTGGAAGTCAATCCGGCTTTTGAGAGACAAACCGGACTCGTAGAAGCGACGGGAAAAACGGCGCGAGAACTCATTCCAGGGCTCGAAGATTATTGGTTTGAGATTTACGGCAAAGTCGCGCTGACAGGGGAACCAGTGCGCTTTGAGCACGGCTCGGAAGTCATGAACCGCTGGTTTGAAATTTCGGCGTTCCGCACGCCTGAGCCGCACAGCAGCAAAGTCGCCATACTTTTCCAAGAAATCACCAATCGCAAACAGGCGGAAAATCTTCTGCGCGAACACTACAGCAAGTTGCGGATGTTTGTCAAACATTCGCCTGTGGGAGTGGCGATGTTTGACTGCCAGATGCGGTATATGCTGGTGAGCGATCGCTGGCTGTCAAGTTACGGGCTCGGCACTCAAAACATTGTGGGCCGATCGCACTACGACATCTTTCCCAATTTGCCCGATCGTTGGAAACAAATCCACCAGCGCTGTCTGGCGGGAGCAGTCGAAATCTGCCCAGAAGAACCGTTTCCCCGCGCTGATGGCTGCGTAGACTGGGTGCGCTTGGAAATTCACCCTTGGCGAACCAACAGCGGTGAGATTGGCGGGATCATGATTTTTTCGGAAGTAATCACCGAGCGCAAAAACGCTGAACTCGCGATCGCGCTCGCCAATCAGCAAGTCAGCAATATTCTAGAAAGTATTGCGGATGCCTTTATCGCGATCGATGCACAATGGTGCTATACCTACGTTAATGCCGCTGCTGAAAAACTGCTCGGTCGATCGAGAAACGACTTATTAGGTCGATCGATCTGGGAGTTATTTCCCGCTGAATCAGCATCGAATTCGACGCTATATCAAGAATTTCATCGAGTCGTTTCCGAGCAAATTTCTGTCAAGCTTGAAGAGTTTTTGCCGTCGCTTCAAATGTATGTAGAAGTCAGCGCCTATCCAGCAGCAGATGGACTTACGGCTTATTGGAGCGATATTAGCGATCGCAAACGCATAGAAGAAGAACTGCGACAAAAGAATGCGATTTTGAACGTGATTAACGAGTCAGCGCCCACACCAATTTTTGTCAAAGATCGAGAAGGACGGATTATTTATGCAAATCCAGCCACGCTGGAAATAATGGGCAAACCTGCTGCTGAAGTAATTGGTGGTCGCGATATCGATTTATACCCAGTAGTAGAACTTGCAGTCACAGTCACGGAAAACGATCGGCGCATTATGGAATCTGGACAAACAGAAGTCCTCGAAGAATCTCACGATGGCATTCGGACATTTCTGGTAATGAAAGCTCCCTACCGCAATCAGGCGGGAGAAGTGATCGGCTTGATTGGCATCTCCAGCGACATCACAAATCGCAAACGAGCAGAAGTCGCCCTGCAAGAACAAACAAAGTTACTGCAAGTAATTATTGACAGCATTGGTGATGGTTTGATTTTGGCCAACCAACAAGGGGAGTTTGTGTTGTTTAACCAAGCCGCCGAGGGGATATTCGGTCAGCTAACAAATGAAAAATCTCCTCGGGAATGGTCGAGAACCTACGGACTATTTTTGGCAGACAAAAAAACCTTTTTCCCCGAAAATGAACTACCTCTAGCCAGAGCAATCAAAGGTGAATATGTCAATGATGTAGAAGTATTTGTCTGCCACCCCCATGCCGAAAGTCGCTGGATCAGTATCAGCGGTTATCCGGTGGTTGATACTAGCAGCGAAATCCAAGGCGGAGTGATTGTCTGTCGAGATATCACAGAACGCAAACAATCAGAAGCAGCGTTGCTTGAGAGCGAAGTACGATTCCGCAATATGGCGAACAACGCTCCATTTATGGTCTGGGTAACAGACTCCACAGGCTACTGCAATTTCCTCAGCGAAAGCTGGTATGAATTCACCGGTCAAACTGAGGAAACAGGTTTGGGATTTGGTTGGATAAATGCTTTGCATCCAGAAGACCGAGAACAGGCAAAGAACGCATTTTTGACCGCCAACGAACGTCAGGAACCTTTCCGCATGGAATATCGCGTCGGGCGTAAGGATGGCGGATATTCTTGGGCGATAGATGCAGCTGCTCCCAGATTTTCCAAAAGCGGACAATTTGAGGGTTATATCGGTTCTGTTATCGATATTACAGAGCGCAAACAAGTGGAAATCGAGCGCGATATGGTTCTGCAATTGGAACAAACTGCCCGCGCGGAAGCCGAGCGAGCTAACCGGATTAAAGACGAGTTTCTGGCGGTGCTTTCTCACGAGTTGCGATCGCCCCTAAATCCGATTTTAGGCTGGTCGCAACTGCTCAGAGGTGGCAAGCTGAGCGCGGCTAAAACAGCCAAAGCATTGGAGACAATCGAGCGCAACGCCCGACTGCAATCTCAATTAATTGAAGACTTGCTAGATGTGTCTCGGATTCTGCAAGGAAAACTCAGATTAACTGTTGCTCCGGTGAATGTGGCAACCATTATTTTGTCTGCTTTGGAAACCGTGCAATTATCAGCGGAAGCTAAAAAAATTCAAATTCAAACAATCTTAAATCCCGATGTCGGGCAAGTTCTCGGCGATACAATTCGCTTGCAACAAATTGTGTGGAATTTGTTATCAAACGCGGTGAAATTCACACCCGAAGGCGGTCGAGTTGAAGTTAGATTAGGGCAAATTGAACACCAAGCTCAAATTCAAGTCATAGACACTGGCAAAGGCATTCTTCCCGATTTCTTGCCTTATGTTTTTGACCATTTCCGACAAGAAGATGGCGCCACCACTCGCAAATTTGGCGGCTTGGGACTGGGATTGGCGATCGTCCGCCAACTGATCGAACTTCACGGCGGCACGGTGTTTGCAGAAAGCCCCGGAGAAGGACTAGGAGCGACGTTTACGGTGAGATTGCCGCTATTAAATGATGATTCTAGAAGGCAGCGGTCGGAAGCCGTCAATTCGTCTCTGAGTCCCGATATGTCATCTTTGCCGCTAGCTGGATTGAGAATTTTGGTAGTAGATGATGAACTCGACTCGCGAGATTTTGTCGCTTTTGTGCTTGAGGAAGCGGGTGCAGAGGTGATTTCGCTGTCTTCTGCTGCTGAGGCGCTAGAGTCGATCGCCCAAACTGCACCGGATTTGCTCGTCAGCGATATCGGAATGCCCCAGATGGACGGATATATGTTGATCCATCGCATCCGCACTCAGCTTGCGCCTGAGTATCGGCAGTTGTTGGCGATCGCCCTAACGGCCTATGCTGGAGAAGGGAACGAGCGCCAAATTTTGCAAGCCGGATTTGACCAACATTTATCTAAGCCGATCGATCCGACCCTGTTAGTTGCTACTGTAGCGCGAGCGATCGGCGATCGCAGTCAGTTGACAGTTGACAGTTGAGAGTTGACAGTGGGCAGTTGAGAGTTGACAGTGGGCAGTTGACGGTTGACGGTTGTCAGTGGGCAGTTGTCAGTTGAAGGATGAGATATCATTTTTGGTGGGTTCATCCGTCTACAGCGAAGGTGGTGCAGCAATCGGAGAGGACTCTTCGTCCTTACTACGAACCTGATTAAGAAGGACTCTTCGTCCTGTCAACCGTCAACCCTTCGACTTCGCTCAGGGCAAGCTGTCAACTCTCAACTGCCCACTGCCCACTGCCCACTGCCCACTGTCAACTCTCAACTGTCAACTCTCCCTTGCGATCGCCCCTCAAACTTCGCTATTATAAAAAGTTGCAGTCAAAACCCCACAAGCAACGATCATGGCCAAGCGCGTCCAATTAGTTTTAAACAAAGATGTCAGCAAACTCGGCAAAGCTGGCGACGTAGTAGAAGTAGCCCCAGGCTACGCCCGCAACTACCTAGTACCCCAAGGAATGGGATTTAAAGCGACTCCCGGCATTCTCAAGCAAGCAGCGCGCCGCCGCGAAGAAGAAAGACTGCGCCAGTTAGAACTCAAGCAGCAAGCTGAAGTCCGCAAAACCGCCCTGGAAGCAGCCGGGCCTTTCATCATCTCCAAGCAAGTTGGCGAAGCAGACGCGATTTTTGGTACTGTCACCAACCAAGAAGTAGCAGAACTGATTTTCAACTCTACCAGTCAAGAAGTCGATCGGCGCGGCATCACTCTGCCCGAAATTCGCCAAACTGGTACATACAAAGCTGAAATCAAACTACACGCCGAAGTTACCGCCGAAGTTGATATTCAAGTTGTCCCCATGTAATTGGGCATTGGGCATTGGGCATTGGGCATTGGGCATTGGGCATTGTCATTTGTTTTTCTAATAACTAATAACCCATAACCCATAACCCATAACCCATAACCCATAACCCATTTTCAATAACTAATGAGCGATTTTCAATAACTAATGAGCGATTTGATGCCGACAAATATAGAGGCAGAAGAAGCAATTTTGGGGGGCATTTTAATTGACCCCGAAGCGATTTCCCGAATTGCCGAACTGCTGCGACCGGAGTTTTTTGCCATCACCGCTCATCAAGTCATTTATCGATCGGCATTAGGGCTATTTTTACAGGGTCAACCTACCGATTTAATGACGGTAACAACTGCGCTAACCGACCGCAACCAGTTAGAACAAGTCGGAGGACTAACTAAATTAGCACAATTAGTCGATCGTACAGTTTCAGCAGTCAACATCGACCAATATGCAGCCTTAGTTGAAGACAAATATCAGCGCCGCAAATTAATCGAAGCTGGCAACAAC
This sequence comes from Microcoleus sp. N9_A2, assembly GCF_036701775.1. Taxonomy (NCBI): domain Bacteria; kingdom Bacillati; phylum Cyanobacteriota; class Cyanophyceae; order Oscillatoriales; family Microcoleaceae; genus Microcoleus; species Microcoleus sp. N9_A2. Next base: position 73,640 of record NZ_JAUBRH010000012.1, read on the forward strand.
ATAGTACAATTAGGTTACGAGACGGCAACACCACTAGAAACAGTCTTAGACCGCGCCGAACAACAAATTTTTAGCATTACTCAAGAACGTCCGCAACAAGATTTAGTATCGATCGGCGAAACACTAAACCAAACATTTCAAGACCTCGAAAATCGCAATGAAGGGCTGACGCTTCCCGGTATTCCGTGCGGTTTTTATGATTTAGATGCCATGACAGGCGGCTTTCAGCGATCGGATTTAATCATCGTTGCCGCCAGGCCGGCGATGGGGAAGTGCTGTATAGATGAGTCCGTTATACTACTAAGCGATGGAAGCCTTGTTACCATTGAAGAAATCTATCAGAAACGTCAAGCAGAATTACTAACTTTAGGAAAAGATTTTAAGTTTCATCTAACTAGACCATCAGATTTTATAGATGATGGAATTAAGCCTGTATTTCGGGTAACAACAAGACTGGGACGCTTTATAGAAACTACAATAACACACCCATTTTTAACAATTAAGGGATGGCGGCAGTTAGGGGAAATACAAGCAGGCGATAAAATTGCTGTACCCCGACAGATAAATATTTTTGGTAAAGAAACCATCCGCGACTGTGAAGTTAAGTTATTGGCTTATCTAATTGGCGATGGATGTTTGACACAGGGTGCGCCACGCTTCACCAATGGAAATACTGCTATACTAGAAGACTTTGCTAAGGCTGCTGCTAGCTTCGGAGGTCTTAGGCTGCGATACAACGATAAAGGGAGGCGCGCACCCGAATATCGTGTTATCGGCGATCGAGAAGATTACATAAAGAAAATAGACCTCTTTGGTTGGAATCTACACAGAGTCCTCGAAGAACAAGATTTGTATATCCAAGAATTTGCTCAAAAATTGGGAGTTTCACCGATTTTAGTCTCGTCTTGGGTACAAGGAATTGCATTCCCCAATCAAGAATTATTTACTCGCACCTGTGAAATTTTAGAAGTAGATCCAAAACAGCTAGCCGGGCCCGGAATGGATGCTGTTCATACCACACACAAAAACCCACTGAGATTCTGGTTAGAAGAATTAGGTCTGATGGGAAAAAATGCTCACCAGAAAACAGTACCAGATATAGTTTTTAAATTGGAACGATCGCAAATTGCCCTTTTCCTCAACCGTCTCTTTTCAACTGACGGCTGGGCAACCCTACTTACCAGCGGTCAATCTCAACTAGGCTACTGTTCTGTCAGCGAAGAACTAGCCAGACAAGTACAGCATTTACTACTGAGATTTGGCATCATTGCCGCCCTCAAAAAGCGTTTAGTTAAATACAAAAATACTCGTAATCCAGCTTGGTTTATCGATATTACTGACGTAAAATCTATCAAAATATTTATATCAGAGATTGGCATTTTTGGCAAAGAAGAAGCATTATTTAAAGTAAAAGAAGCACTAGAAAACAAAATATCTCACAATAACCGCGATTTAATTCCTGTCGAGGCTTGGGAATACCTAGCATTAGCCAAAGGAAACGAATCTTGGGCATCGTTAGCAAAACGCGCAGGCATCAAAGGTTATTCAAATATTCACGTTGGTAAACGTGCCCTGTCCAGGGAAAGACTTTTGGTTTTAGCAACTGCTTTAGATAATTCGTGGCTGAAACAACTGGCAGATAGCGAGGTTTACTGGGATGAAATAGTTTCGATCGAACCGATGGGAAATAAGCAAGTCTACGACTTAACTATCCCGGAAACGCACAATTTTGTTGCTAATGACATCTGCGTTCACAATACTGCTTTCTGTACCAACATCGCCCACCACATCGCCGCTGGACAGCAAAAATTTCCGGTTGCCGTTTTCAGCTTAGAAATGTCGAAAGAACAGCTAGTGCAGCGTATTCTTTCCAGTGAAGCCAAAATAGAAAGTAACCGCTTGCGATCGGGTAGAATCAGTCAAAACGAATGGGAACCAATCAGTACAGCCATTGGCAACTTATCAGAATTGCCGCTGTTTATTGATGATACTCCCAATATTACCGTGATGGAGATTCGATCCAAAGCCCGCCGCCTCCAAGCCGAACAAGGCGGAGCTCTAGGATTGATTTTGCTAGATTATCTGCAATTAATGGAAGGTAGCAGCGACAACCGCGTGCAAGAATTATCTCGAATTACTAGAGGCCTCAAAGGTTTAGCCCGCGAGCTCAACGTGCCGATTATTGCTTTGTCTCAGTTGAGTCGAAGTGTGGAAGCGAGGACAAATAAGCGGCCGATGATGTCGGATTTGCGTGAATGTGTTACTGGTGATACGCCCGTGCTGTTAGCGGATGGTCGCCGAGTGCCAATTCGTGATCTAGTAGGCCAAGAGCCAATGGTGTTGGCGATGAATCACCTAGAAAAGATCGCGGTGGCGAAAAGTGACAAGGTTTGGCGAGTAGGAGTCAAGCCTGTCTTTATCCTTAAGTTAGCTAGTGGCAGAAGCCTTAAGGCTACGGCTCAACACCGTATCTATACAGAGCAAGGTTGGCAAGAGTTAAAGTCGGTTCAGGTGGGAAGTCGGGTGGCGATCGCCAGATTGATTCCTGAGCCTCAGAAGCCAATTAACTGGAAGGAACATGAAATTTCTTTGCTAGCTCACTTGATGGGAGATGGTAGCTATCTGAAGGGTCAGCCGCTCAGGTATACCACTGCATCCGAGGAAAATAGTGAAATCGTAAAGACCGCTGCTGAGTATTTTGGTGTCCAAGTCAATCGACACGAAAGTAGAGGTAACTGGCATCAGTTAGTTTTCAGTAGCAATGGAAACCGTTGGGAACCCAGGGGAATCAATGGTTCTTCTCACTTCAGTTTTGCTCCTTCACGAGAAACGGTTTTAGACTATGCCAAACTTTTGGATAGTGATTCCTTGCTTCAAAAAGCATCTTCTGACTTGTTCTGGGATGAAGTGATTAATATCTCAGCAGCGGGAGAAGAGGAAGTTTTTGACTTGACTGTTCCTGGTGTCGAATCTTGGTTAGCTGATGGCATTGTCAGTCATAACTCTGGATCGATCGAGCAAGACGCCGATTTAGTAATTATGCTTTACCGGGATGAATATTATAACCCTGATTCGCCCGATCGCGGAATTGCCGAAGTCATCATCACCAAACACCGAAACGGCCCCACAGGCATCATCAAACTATTATTCGATGCCCAATATACCTCATTCCGCAATCTAGCATCTCCAAAGCGCTCTTAAGAAGGAAGAAGGAAGAAGGAAGAAGGAAGAAGGAAGAAGGAAGAAGGAAGAAGGAACACACAGCAAGCTTTTTCGCGATCCGTATTTTACGTTTAATTAGGTCGATTTACCCAGGACTTATGCAGAAACCCGGTTTCTTAAAAGAAACCGGGTTTTTAAACGAAAAATTTTACACTTAGTTAGGCTGAGCTACCTAGCCAGCGATTTTCAATAATTCCACATCAAAAATCAGCGTAGCATTAGGAGGAATCACCCCGCCCGCACCGCGAGCACCATAACCGAGTTCAGGGGGAATAATCAACTTGCGGCGGTCTCCAACTTTCATCGTACCGACACCTTCATCCCAACCCTTAATTACTTGACCTACGCCAATTTTGAACTGAAAAGGAGAATTGCGATCGCGCGAACTATCAAATTTCGTGCCATCCTCCAAAGTGCCAGTGTAGTGCACCACAACCGTCTGACCGGTTTTTGGAGTCGCCCCATCACCCTCTTTCAATTCAACATATTTCAGACCCGAATCTGTGGTGACAGTTTTCTCAGTATTATCAGTCATGTTATTGCCAGCGATAGTAGCTGGTTCTTTTGGTAAATTAGCATCAGCTACTAGCAAGCTATCTTCAGTGAAAGACTTCGCTGAGAGGATCTCAAGCGCAGCATCGGTTACAGGATTATTCAATTCGGAAGCCACTGCTGTGGATACATAACCGCTCATTTGAGCGACTATCAAAAACACAAAGCAAACCACCACTACCCCCAAGCTGACCAGAATTCCTCGCAAAATTAATCCTCCTGATACTTTTAACGGCGATCTCTCAGATATCTAAGACATCTTGTACAACCAGAACTACAAAATTTTATCTGAACTTTTCCGCCAAAAGATGGCGGCTGCCAGTTAATTTTAAAGGCAAAAGAAAGTATGAAGTCAGAATGTTTGTAATTCTACCTTCTGCTTTCTACATAAGTGCCTGATTGAGCCTTCTGCGTTCGGGTGACAATTTTATCACACGATAGCAGCAAGCGTGCGATCGGGCGGAGCGCGAAGCCATCAAAGAGGATCGCACTCAGCGCCAGTTACGGTTTTCCAAATCCCGCATCTGACGTTCGAGACGATCAAGCCTTCCGCGCAACTCATCCATTTCGGACTGTCGGGGAACGCCCATATCTTGCAGCATATTCCGGAGTTGCCGCTGCAACTGCGTATCCCAATTTCCCTGTTCAGACTTGAGATGTTCAGTCACCTCATCGACAAAGGTTTTGGCTTGTTCGGGATTGATTTTGCCATCTTTGACCCATTGCTCGCTGGCTTCCTGCAATTTCTCCGCCACCAGGGAGGTAGTACCAATGCCCAGCATTACCAGTTGTTTGAGTAAGTTGCTATTGTTATCCATAGATTTTTCCTACTGTTTGCCCCAAAATACCCGATCGGCTCAGGTCGCCTGCGGTCGCTGCGAAACCCTTTGTACAATTTAAGTTACATCAGCGCTGACCTACCTTTCTATTTTGGAGCATCCAGCGACCTGCTGGCGAGTCTAACTCGCCAATGGGCGTTCGGAAAACCCGCTAAGAAGCCTGCCGACAAAATTACCCAATCACCGTGCTGTCTAATGCCTGAGTGTCCCCGCTGTCACCAACCTGTAGACTCCCGAGCGATCGCCTGTGGGCACTGCAAAACCCCTCTCAAAGCTTTCGGTCATCCGGGTATCCCGCTTTATCGATCAAAACCCGAAGAATTTCTGTGCAATACCTGTATTTACCACGAAGACGACACTTGCAACTACCCGCAGCGTCCCTTTGCCAAAGAATGCACCCTTTATCATAATCAAGCTGAGCCACTTGTGCCACAGACGATTCCTTACAGCAGTGGCGACGGGCTGCAATCAATCAAAAATTGGTGTCAGCGCCATCTGGTTTGGTTAGCATTATTAGGTTTAATTATTATTAGCATTGCTCTGTCGATTTAATCGGATTGTACAAAGCGTAGAATAGACATATCTCTGTTAATCTGGGTTGCTCTATTATTCTCTAAATTATTCATGAGCTACGTATTCGGCATCGACGGCGGCGGCACTAAAACTATCTGCCTTTTAATGGATGACAACCACCTTGTTTTAGGACGGGGTGAAGCAGGGCCATCAAATTATCAAACCCTGGGAATTGAGACAGCCAAACAATCCATCCAATTGGCGATCGAACGAGCAGTTCTGTCCGCTCAGGTCGAGGCTGTAGGCAATCTCAACATAGAAGCAATTGGTCTGGGACTAGCAGGCGTCGGGCGTCCAAAAGATCGTGAAATAGTGCAATTTGTAGTGCAGAACTTGCAGTTGACGAATACTTTACCAGTAACCCGCTCATTCCTGCCCAGGAATATAGTAATTTGCAGCGACTGCGCGATCGCACTTGCTGGCGGTACAGGCCATCCAGTGGGTATCGCCGTTATTTCAGGAACCGGTTCGATTGTTTTTGGGCAAAACAGTCAAGGGAAAACTAAACGAGTCGGCGGTTGGGGATATATTTTAGGCGATGAAGGCAGCGGATATAACATCGCCCTTCAGGGTTTGCAAGCTGCTTTGAAGTTCTATGACGGACGCGAAGATTTTACCGTGCTTGCGGAAAAATTTCAAAAGCATTTAGGCCTCAATAACCTAGAAGAATTGGTAGAAGTCGTTTACGGGCGCGGTTGGGGAGTCAAAGAAATTGCAGCTTTAGCGCCGATTGTCGATCGAGCTGCAGCAGAGGGCGATCGCGTCGCTGACTGCATTATCAATAATGCTGTGGCAGAATTAACCTATTCAACAAAAATAGCCATTGCAGCGCTATTTAACCAAACAGAAGAATTTGAAATTGTGATCGTAGGAGGTGTGTGGGGCGGGGAGGCAAATTGCCGAGGTCGGTTTGAAGCAGCAATAAGTGCGATCGCCCCAAAAGCTAAGGTTATTTCGCCCCGATACGAACCAGCTTTCGGTGCTGGATTGCTAGCTTTAAACGCTCTCAACAATTAATTGTTGACTGTTGACTCTTGACTGTTGACTCTTGACTGCTGACTGTTGACTATCTTCCTTATCTTCCCGATCGCCCCTGTCTTGCGGATTTTCTCGATTTTTCCAAATTTTCAACTTCTGGATTATCTACCTTATCTTCCCAACTTGTAGAATTCCAGCCTGCCATAATTAAAACATCAGATGAATGCGAAACCAGAAACAAATTTAGCAGTAGTGCGTTCCTAAGTAAACAAAAACCGAAGCAAGGAGACAATTTATATGATTACTTCTCAAAAATGGCGTTCAGCAACAGCAGCAATCCTCGCACTGGGCATTACAGTTGGAACCAGCGCGCCGCTGGTGGTAGCTACTCCCGCAGAAGCCCAACAACGAATTTCACAATTTGATAGCATCCGAATTCCCTCGGGCAGTGTCATTCCAGTTAGCTATGAAAAAGACAAAATAGTTGTCACCCGCGAAGAAACTGCACCTTTAACTTTAACAGTGGCGCGAGACATCCGCACACCTCAAGGCAGAGTATTAATCCCTGCAGGCAGCCAGATAGTCGGGGCACTGCAACCTGTCAGAAGAGGCAATCAAAGTGGTACTCAATTTGTTGCCAGAGAGTTAATTATCAGCCGCCGCCAACGCTATCGGATTGATGGCTATTCGGGAATTATTACCCGAACCGAAAGAGTCCAAAAAGGTGCTGGCACAGGTTCAGTAGCGCAAGGTGCAGCCTTGGGTGCAGCAGCAGCAGCAGCACTCGCAGGCATTACCGGCGACAAAGCGATCGCGACTGAAGAAGTATTAGGAGGCGTTGGGATCGGCGCTTTAGCTGGAGTCTTGTTGGGGCGGCGCAGCGTTGACGTGCTCGTGATTCGCCCGGAACAAGATTTGGCAGTGAGATTGCGATCGGACATCGTACTCCGCTAAGATTGGAATCTTCGGATTAATTATTTGCAGTAAAACATTGTCGATCGATAACTTGTGGTCTCCCGATAATTGGCTAGGCATACTATTGAGGTTGTGTCTGGCCATGTTTGTTGGCGGAATGATTGGATGGGAGCGCGAACTCAAAAACAAACCAGCGGGATTGAGGACTCATATGTTAGTCAGTATGGGTGCCGCAATGTTTGTTTTAATACCGCTGGCAATAGGTAAAAATGAAAACGGACGAGATGGTGTAGAGCGCGTAATTCAAGGCATTGCTGCCGGGATAGGATTTTTGGGGGGCGGGGAAATCCTGCGCGAATGTCAGCAGGAAATCGGCAAACCAAAAGTTCACGGGCTCACGTCTGCCGCCGCTATTTGGTTGTCAGCAGCTTTAGGAAGTGCGGCCGGATGCGGGTTGTGGCAACTGGCATTAATTGGCGCTTTCATGTCGCTGTTTGTTCTGAGAGTTATAAAAAATTTAGAGCGTCGGAGTCGGAAATAGTCGATCGCGAAGGTTTTGTATAATTAATATTGAAGTAAATTCATACCGATCGAGTTAAATAATAGCAATAATATTAGAATTAATTAGATAAAAACTAGGGTAAATTAAATTATTATCTAAGTCTGTTTTCATGGCATATAACTTAATATCTATCCCGCCCGAACACTGAATAAAGACGATTAATTTTGTTCCGAAAGGTTCGGCGAATTTATCGATTCCAAAGACTCTTGCCTCACACGACCAGCCATCGCGGCTAACTGCAAGCTCATAAAAGCATTCAAATCTTCCAAATCGCACTTCGCCGAGGCAAAAATATCCTGCATTTGATTTTCCGCTTCCAAACTCAGATATCCAGCGGCAATAGCTTGTTTTACAACTTCACGAATCTGCACGGTAGAAATGTCCCTTACTAAATTTGAACTAATCAAAAGTTAACTAATTACTAACAGGAATTTTAGGAAGCCGTCTCGCCAAAGATTTCAATTTTTTTCAGCTCGCGAGACTCTTGTTTCACTCCTCCGGACATAGCTGCTAGTTGCAAAGCCATAAAAGCATTTAAGTCTTCCAAGTCATACTTGGTGGTAGTTAACATCCGCCGCAGTTGATTTTCGGCTTCAATGGTTAGATAGCCTAGAGCCAGAGCTTGCTGGGCGAGATCGCGAATTAGTACCATAACACTTCGGGATTTTATTGGTTCAAGCCTCAGTATCAACTGTTTTCACAGAATCAGCAGTGACGGCTATTGCTCGATATGTGTGACATTGTTACGGGCCACTCGTGACAGCCGGAGTCGAAGAGTGTGACTAAGTATTTGCAGGGTTGTGACGGCGATCACGCGGGGGATGCCAGAGGATGAGTCGGAGAGTGGGGGGTTGGAGAGTGTCCGGGTGTCTGGGTGGGGGAGTCGGAGAGTGTCCGAGTGGAGGAGTCGGAGAGGGGGAGCATTTTTCTTCTTCCCTGGGACTAATGACTAATGACTACTGCCTTCTACCTTCAGAAGACGCTCAACGTCTATAATCAGCAAGTTAAATATTTACGGCAAGACATATGGAACTAGCTCATAAAGATTTGCTACAACAAATAGCCCGACTATCGGAAACTTATGCTAATTTGGCCGATCGCCTGTCTCAAGCCACAAAGCAACTGCAAAACTCCGGCCTTCCTCCCTCTGACAGCTTGCTGCAAGAAGTAGCCGCCTACAGCCGCAACTTTGCTGCAGTCCAAAAACAAGCTCTCGAACTCAACAAATCCGCGATTGCACCAGGGGAAATTACTTCCCTCAAAGACATTCAAAACTTAGTCGAGACTGCCGCAGCTTCTGAAGGTAAAGCAGAAATTCGCGATGCAGCATTGAAAGTGATCGATCGAGTATTGGCGATCGCCCACCGCGAACAAAGCGACTTCGCCCCCTTACAATCAGTGCATGGCAAAGCCCGCGAACTGCAGCGCGCGATTTCCGAATCAACCCCAACTCAACTGCATTCTGACGCAGAATCCTTAGTCACCGGCAAACACCCAGTTTCAGCAGTGCTCGCCCTGGTGGAACAGCAAGACAAATTAGATGACGAACAGTGGGTCATTCTCGAAGAAACAGTCAGCGCCGCTTTTGGCAAACAAATAGCCGTAGCCATTTCCAGAGGCAAATTAACCATTGCTGAGATGGTAAAAGCAGCACCTGCAAAAGTCGAACCCGCATTTAAAGCAGCGCCAGAACAAAAAATCAGCGCCGAACCTTTGCCAGAAGTGATTGTCATCCCGTCAGGAAATGTGGCACCGAAACAAGTTACAGTTGCGCCACAGATCCAGATTTTGGAATCCCCCGCACCTTCTGTCCCCATGCACGAGGTAATTATTGTTCCCAGCGTGGAAGTACCTAAGTCTCTTCAGGCAAGTGGTTCCGGGAACATTGTTTTTGGAGCACCTCGGAACATTCAACAAGCGGTGGCAGTAGAGGGCGCTTTGGGAATTAAAGTTTTGGCGCACATTCAGGGAATTGGCGATCGAACTTTCGGTGCTCAAGAATACGCAGGTAGTCGCGGTAAAGGGCTGCGCGTCGAAGGTTTTCAAATTAATATCGAGCCGCCAATTCTTGGCTTAAATGTCGAGTACATGGCTCACGTCGAAGGTGTTGGCGATACTCCTTGGCTCAGCGAAGGAGAATTGGCAGGTTTTCGGGGTCAAGCGAAACGAATTGAAGGATTTGCGGTGCGGTTGAGCGGGCCGCAAGCTGATAAGTATGACGTATTTTATAGCGCTCACATTCAAAATATCGGCGACACCGACGTGTCCTCCAACGGCGATTATTGCGGAACTCGCGGCAAAGCTTTGAGAATAGAGGGCATCAAAGTTTGGATCGCGCAGTCTGCGAGTTCCCAAACAGTGGCGCCTGTGGGTTTAAAAGTGTTGGCGCACATTCAAGGAATTGGCGATCGAACTTTTAGCGATCGAGAATATGCTGGTACAAAGGCTCAAGGGCGTCGCGTCGAAGGATTTCAAATTAAAATAGAGCCTCCCGCTGCCGGTTTAAATTTGCAGTACATGGCTCACGTTGAAGGAGTTGGCGACACTGCTTGGATCGATGAAGGGGATCTTGCCGGTTTCCGGGGTAAAGCGAAGCGCATTGAGGGATTTGCCGCGCGGCTGACAGGGCCGCAAGCCGATAAGTACGATGTATCTTACACTGCTCACATTCAAAATTTGGGCGATACTCCTGTTACTTCTAACGGTCAATATTGCGGCACTCGCGGCAAAGGTTTGAGGGTTGAGGGGATGACGGTTTGGGTTGAGCCGAAAGCGTAAAAATTTAGGTTTATTGTCATCCAAGAAATTGGAGAAACCGGGTTTATTCCTAGATTTTTGGTACTAACCGAAATTTGTCGCAGAAACCCGGTTTTTGGCTATTTTCTGGTCGCTCAAAGAATTTAAGAAACCGGGTTTATTCCTAGATTTTTGGTACTAACCGAAATTTGTTGCAGAAACCCGGTTTCTGGCCAGCCCAAGGAATTTAAGAAACCGGGTTTATTCCTAGATTTTTGGTACTAACCGAAATTTGTCGCAGAAACCCGGTTTTTGGCAACCTAACGAATTTGAAGAACCGGGCTTAACAGGTAATTGAAAACTTTACAAAACTTACCATCGGTTACAAAAAACACCGACATCGAATCAATCGATAATAAATCGCAAATAATAGGCCTCGACTTGTGAAATTGATATTTTTACTATTGCTGCATTCTCTGTAATTACACGGTTGCGGAACGCTAAAGGATCTGCATAGAATGTATTTGTAGGTTGAATATGAGTTGACAGGAGGGCAAAATTTTAGTTGACCTCGGTTGGTAGAATAAAAATTTATTTACAGTAAAAAACACAACATTCAGATGCTGGCGATCGCGCTTTTGCCTGAATGGTTAATTAAAAGAAGTCTGAAAAATCCCGTTACACTTGTTCCGAAGTTTGTAGTTCAATACTCCCAGGTAAGTATGTCTTTGCCAGCAGCCGACCGTCCCCAATCTGTAGCAACTGATAGCGAATGTTCCTATCAACTTTCACCGATCCAGCAGGGGATGTTGTTCGAGGGCCTTTCAGGCCAACAGTCAGGGGTAGATATCGAACAGGTACTGTGCAGCCTGGGCGAAGAATTGAATGTTTCAGCTTTTGTCGATGCTTGGCGCCAAAATGTCGATCGATATCCAGTTTTGAGAACGAGTTTTAGTTGGTTGGATCGAGAGGTGCCGGTACAAACTGTACACCAAAAAGTCGAACTGTCAATAGTTGAGGAAGACTGGCGCAGTTTGTCCCAGGACGATCGCACCCGCCAACTCGCAACATTTTTACAAGCCGATCGCCTGCAAGGATTTGACCTAACTCAACCGCCGCTGATGCGTTTGGCTTTGTTCCGAGTTGCGGAAACCGAATACAAACTCATCTGGACTTATCACCATATTTTGCTTGACAGTACCTCGGCAATAACTGTTTTGCAAGCAGTTTTTACCTTGTACGAAGCCCTGACTGGCGATCGAAAATTAGAATTAACACCGCCCAATAGCGATCGAGATCCCAGCCATCGAATGCAGCAAGATATCTCGAAAACAGAAGCATTTTGGAGGCAATACTTAAGCGGTTTGGGCGATCGTACTCCTTTGGTTGGCGATTTTTCCAGGACAGGGAAGATGCCCGCCCAACCAGAAAATTTATCAGTTGTGGAACAAGAAAGAAGCCTGTTGCCGACAATTCCCGAAATCCGGCTTTCTAGCAGTGTTACCGCAGCTTTAAACTCTCTAATTCACGAACAGCAACTAACCCTGAATACCCTGCTGCAAGGAGTCTGGGCTTTACTTTTGAGCCGCTGTTCCGGTTCGCAAGATGTAGTATTTGGATCTATTTGCAACAGTCGATCGCCAAATACAGAAAAAATAGAACCAGCAGTAGGATTGTTCATCAATACTTTGCCGCTGAGAGTAATTGTCACTCCCGAAATGCCAGCCATCGATTGGCTGAAACAACTGCAAAATCAATGGAATGCGCTGCAAGAATACAGTAACGTACCGCTGGCAAAAACTCAAGAATGGAGCGAAATCTCCCGCAGCAGTGCTTTGTTTGAAAGCTTGCTAGTAGTTGAAAAGTGCCAGTTTAATTCGGCCTTGCAATCTTTAGGCGGTGACTGGAAAAATCGAGAATTTCAGCTTTTAGAACAGACGAGTTTTCCCCTAACAGTTTACGGCTACGGGGGAGACGAACTGCTGCTGAAAATTGCGGGCGATCGCCAGCGGTTCGATGAAAACGCCCTTACCCGAATGTTGGGACACCTGCAAACTTTGCTCGAAAGTATAGCCGCGAATCCCCAGCAGAAAATTAGCAAATTGTCAATGCTGACAGCAGCCGAAATTTCGCAGTTGCAGCAGTGGAATCAAACTCAGGCAAATTATCCCCAAGACAAATGCGTTCACCAATTATTTGAAGCCCAAGTGGAGCGATCGCCCGATGCCATTGCCGCCGTTTTTCCACACAATTGCCGACAGCAGCTTACCTACCGCGAGCTCAATTCGCGATCGAATCAACTAGCCCATTACTTGCAGCAATTAGGAGTCGGGCCCGATGTTTTAGTCGCGATTTGCATGGAACGTTCCTTAGAAATTGCGATCGCCGTTTTAGGCATTCTCAAAACAGGCGCAGCTTACGTGCCGATCGATCCAGCTTATCCCAAAGAAAGGCTGACTTTCATGTTAGCCGACACCAAAACTCCCGTTATACTCACACAATCTCACGTAGTGTCCGGCTTGCCGGAACATCAAGCGCGAACCGTTTGTTTGGACGCAAACTGGCAAGAAATAGCCAATTACAGCACCGAAAACCCCGCCAGCACCGTATCTCCCGACAACTTAACCTATACAATATATACATCCGGTTCCACCGGCAAACCCAAAGGAGTTCTCCTCCCGCACCGCGCCCTAGTCAACCTAATTGCGTGGCAACTGCAAAACTCCACCTTGGAAGACGCAGCCAAAACCCTGCAATTTGCCTCCCTCAGCTTCGATGTCTCATTTCAAGAAATGTTTTGTACTTGGTGTGCGGGCGGCACCCTCGTTTTCATCACCGAAGAAATGCGGCGAGATGCGCGGAGTTTGTTGCAGCTAATCGACACAGAAAAGATTCAAAGATTGTTTCTCCCTTTCATCGCCCTGCAACACTTAGCCGAAGCCGCCGATAGCTATCAGCTAGTACCAAAATCGCTGCGCGAAGTAGTCACCGCCGGCGAACAGTTGCAAGTCAACCGTTACATTACCAGTTTCTTTCAGCAGCTAGAAAATTGCACCCTGCACAATCAATATGGCCCCTCGGAGAGCCACGTTGTCACAGCTTATACCCTCAGCGGCCCGCCGGAAAATTGGCCCGCACTGCCTGCGATCGGTCGCCCTATTCCCAACACGGAAATCTATTTGTTACACCAGAATGGTGAGCCCGTACCCATCGGCGTTCCTGGAGAATTGCACATTGGAGGTATCTGTTTGGCGCGCGGCTACCTCAACCGCCCCGACTTGACTGCTGAAAGATTTATTCCCAATCCCTTAAACGATTTTAGATTGCCGATTTTAGATTTTAGATTGGAGGAAGATGCACAGAAAACAGAGATTGCTGAAAGCCAAGAAGTATCTAATTATGCCCAACATCTCCTTTATAAAACAGGAGATTTAGCTCGCTACCTGCCCGACGGTAATATCGAGTACATCGGACGGATTGACGGCCAAGTCAAAATTCGCGGCTTCCGCATCGAGTTGGGAGAAATTGAAACTGCACTCGCAAAACATCCGGCAATTAAACAAGCTGTGGTGCTAGCGCGGGAAGACACACCGGGGGACAAACGATTGGTGGCTTATTTAGCAGTCAATCCACAAGAGCAACTAACAATTGCTGACCTCCGCGTCCAATTGCAAGGACAACTCCCCGATTACATGGTGCCTGCGGTGTTTGTGACTGTGGAGGCGATGCCGAAGACACCCAGCGGCAAAATTGACCGCCGCGCCCTGCCGCCACCTGACTCACAGCGACAAGAACTGTCCCAGGGTTACGCGGCGCCGCAAGGCGAGTTGGAGAAAGTGCTAGCGGGCATTTGGTCTAAGTTGCTGAAGCTCGATCGCGTGGGGATTCATGACAATTTCTTCGAGATTGGAGGTAATTCTCTGATGACTCTGCAAATTGCCGTGCAAGTGCGGGCTCTATTAGAAAAAGACTTGCCAGTTGTCAAATTGTTCCAGCATCCGACGATCGCCCAATTGGCCAATTATTTAAACCAAGGAGAGAGCACGAATCAGTCTAGTAATAAATTTCAAGATAGGGCCGATCGACAAAAAGCTGCTTTTGGTCGATCGAAGCAATTTACTAAAAGACGGTAGTCATTAGTCATTAGTCATTAGTCATTAGTCATTAGTCATTAGTCATTAGTCATTAGTTAGTGGTTAGTGGTTAGTGGTTATTAGTTATTTAAAAGAGGAGGATAGACAGAAGAAAAATAATGTAACGAGCTGTTGAATATTAGGTATTTTACGTTTAATTATAGGGGCTTACTTATGACTAATTCACAGGAAAACTCAGAACTTGACGGGATTGCAATTATTGGCATGGCCGGTCGCTTTCCCGGTGCTGCAAGTGTCGATGAATTGTGGCAAAATTTGTGCGGCGGAGTCGAGTCCACAACGCTGTTCAGCGACGCAGAACTAGACCCCAGTATTGACCCCAATCTCAGACAAGATCCGAATTACGTTAAAGCTAGAGGAATTATTGACGGGGCCGATCGCTTTGACGCAGCATTTTTCGGCGTGAGTCCCCGCGAAGCCGAAATTACCGACCCGCAGCAGCGCGTTTTTTTAGAAATAGCTTGGGCCGCCCTAGAAAATGCCGGCTGCGATCCGAATACTTTTAACGGTTCGATCGGAGTTTACGCCGGCACGGGCAACAATACCTATTTTCCCAACAACATCGCCGGACGATCGGACATAATTTCCCGCGCGGGCGAGTTTCAGGTAATGGTAGGAAATGAAAAAGACTACATCGCTACCCGCACTTCTTACAAACTCAATCTCAAAGGGCCCAGCGTCAGCGTCCATACCGCTTGCTCTACATCATTAGTTGCAGTTTGTCAAGCTTTTTATGCCTTAATGAGCTATCAATGCGATTTAGCTCTCGCTGGCGGAATTTCGATTACAGCTCCCCAAAATAGCGGTTATTTGTATCAAGAAGGGGGGATGTTTTCTAGCGACGGACATTGCAAACCATTCGATGCTAAGGCTGAAGGGACGGTGTTCGGCAACGCAGGCGGGGCTGTGGTACTGAAGCGTTTGGAAGAGGCGATCGCCGACAGAGATACAATTTATGCGGTAATTCGCGGCGTCGGTTTAAATAACGACGGGGCGGCCAAAGTCAGCTTTGCAGCGCCCAGCGTAGACGGCCAAGCAGACGCGATCGCGATGGCCCAGGCGATGGCCGGCGTAGATCCAGAAACGATATCCTACGTCGAAACCCACGGCACGGCAACTCCCCTCGGCGATCCGATCGAAATTGCAGCTTTGACTCAAGCTTTTGCACGCGAAACCTCAGCCAAACAATTTTGCGCGATCGGCTCCGTCAAAAGCAACTTCGGACACACGATCGCCGCCGCCGGAGTCACGGGGCTGATTAAAACAGCTTTAGCCCTCAAACACCAACAAATACCCGCCACTCTCCACTACGAAACACCGAATCCGGCGATCGACTTTGCCAACAGCCCCTTCTACGTCAACGCCGAACTTGCGGAATGGAAAGCAGGCACAACGCCCAGAAGAGCCGGAGTCAGTTCCTTTGGTGTCGGCGGTACCAACGCTCACGTTGTCATCGAAGAAGCGCCCGCGCTGGCACCGTCAAGTTCTTCTCGCCCGCGACAGTTACTGCTGCTGTCGGCAAAAACTCCATCTGCTTTAGACGCAGCTACCGCAAATTTGCGATCGCACCTCGCCCAAAACCCGGAGCTCGATCTCGCCGATGCTGCTTACACCCTGCAAGTCGGGCGGCAAGCCTTCAATTACCGCCGTTTCGCCGTTTGCAGCGATCGCGCCGATGCCGTGCAGCTACTCGAATCCCTGCCACCGCTGCGTACAGCAACCCGCTGCGCCGAAGCCAGAAATCCGGCGGTAATCTTCATGTTTCCCGGACAAGGCGCGCAATACGTCAATATGGGCTTGAATTTGTACGAATCTGAGCCTTTATTCCGCGAAACGGTCGATCGCTGCGCCGAAATTTTGCAGCCGCACCTCGGCCGAGATTTGCGCGAAGTGCTGTATCCCGGTAGCGATGAAGCGACAGCCGCCGAGTCGCTGCGCCAAACTTTCTTGACTCAGCCTGCAATATTTACCGTAGAGTACGCGCTGGCTCAACTGTGGCAGAGTTGGGGCGTAACTCCCCAAGGTGCGATCGGGCACAGCATCGGCGAATTTGTCGCGGCAACTATCGCCGGCGTGTTTTCCCTGGAAGATGCCTTGATGCTGGTGGCTGCGAGGGGGCGCTTGATGCAAGATTTGCCCGGTGGTTCGATGCTGTCGGTACGGTTGCCGGCGACGCAAGTCGAAGGGCGTTTGAGTGGGGATTTGGCAGTGGCTGCGGTGAATGCGCCGGATTTGTGCGTGGTTTCTGGGCCGACAGATGCGATCGCACTTTTTGAACAGCAATTAACCAGCGAAAAGATTGTTTGCAAACACTTGCATACTTCCCACGCTTTCCATTCGCCGATGGTAGATTCGATCGTCGAACCATTCGCCGAATATGTCAAAAAAGTGCAGTTGTCAGCGCCAACCATCCCCTTTGTTTCGACTGTAACTGCTAGTTGGATCACCGGAGAACAAGCAACAGATCCGATGTATTGGGCGCGGCATTTGCGGGCGACAGTGCGTTTTGCCGACGGCATCAAAGAGCTGTGGCAAGATCCGAATCGCGTACTTTTGGAAGTCGGGCCGAGAACAACGGCTGCTACTTTGGCTCGCAAACAATCGAAGGATTTGAAACAGCAAGTTGCTATTTCTTCTCTAACCGATAATCCAGATAACAATGCTGAATGGACTGCTTTGTTAAGCGCAGTCGGACAGCTTTGGCTCTGCGGAGTGGCGATCGACTGGCAGAGTTTTTATCAGGAGGAAACGCGCGATCGCCTTCCCTTGCCAACTTATCCTTTTGAAAGCAAACGCTTCTGGATAGAACCCATGCGGAGAGAGGGGGAGACGGGGAGACGGGGAGAGGGGGAGAGTGGGAGAGGGGGAGACGGGGAGAATTCCCAACTCCCAATTCCCGATGCCCAATCCCCAATTCCCGATGCCCAATCCCCAATTCCCGATGCCCAACTAACAACTATCAACTCATTACCAATGTCAAATTCACAAGTCGCAACCCAACAACCAGCTCGCAAGGAAAGACTCATTCCCCAAATCAAAAATATCTTAGAAGAAACTTCTGGTGAAGATTTAGGCAGCGTCAGCGACGATATGACCTTTTTAGAAATGGGTTTAGATTCTCTATCTTTGACTCAAGTAGCGCTGAACCTGCAAAAAGAATTTAAGGTTAAAATTACCTTCCGCCAGCTACTAGAAACTTTCCCCAGTCTCGAAACTTTATCTGAATTTATCGACGGATCTTTGCCGCCGGAAGTTTTGCCCGCACCAATTGCAGCACCAATTGCAGCACCAATTGCCGCACCAATTCCTGCACCAATGGCCGCACCAATTGCAGCACCAATTGCCGCACCAATCGCAGCCAGCGCCCCGGTAAATCTGCCCGCCCCGCAACCTCACCTCTTGCAACCCTTACAGTCGAGCAACCTCGAATACTTGATCGGCCAGCAGTTGCAGATTATGTCGCGACACCTAGAATTGTTAGGTGGCGGTGTTCCCGCACAGCCGACACCGACAGCCCCACCTCAAATGGTGCAGCCCCCCGCACCGGTGCAACAGATCCCGCAATCCCACAATAACGGCAGCACGATCGCCCCAATCGCCCAACCTGCACCATCCGCCGAACCCACAGCCGAACCCAAAAAAGTATTCGGCGCGGCCGCCCGCATCGACACATCCGATCGCGGTGCCTTAACTCCATCGCAAAAATCATATTTAGAAACATTTGTCAAGCGGTACACGGCGCGAACCCAAAAATCGAAACAGTACGCTCAGACTCACCGCCACCACCTCGCCGATCCGCGCGTAGTTTCCGGCTTTAACCGGACGATGAAAGAGTTGGTTTATCCGATCGTGGTGGGGCGATCGTCCGGTTCTAAACTTTGGGATGAAGACGGTAACGAGTATGTCGATTTAACCAACGGTTTCGGGTCGAACTTTTTCGGATATTCGCCTTCATTTATTACAGAAGCGATCGCCGCCCAAATGCAGCGCGGGTATGAAATCGGGCCGCAAACACCGCTAGCAGGGGAAGTCGCCGAACTCGTGTGCGAAATGACCAAGCACGATCGCGTGGCCTTCTGCAATACCGGTTCTGAGGCAGTTTTGGGTGCAATGCGACTCGCGCGCACCGTCACCGGCAACAGTACGATCGTCACGTTTACCGGAGACTATCACGGAATTTTCGACGAAGTAATCGTGCGGGGGACTAAGAAATTGCGATCGCTCCCAGGAGCACCGGGAATTCCCCAATCCGCCGTTGACAATACCCTGATCCTGGACTACGGCGAACCCGAATCCCTGGAAATCCTCAAAGCGCGGGCGGGCGATTTTGCAGCCATCATGGTAGAACCGGTACAAAGCCGCCGCCCCGACTGGCAACCGCGAGAATTCCTCCACGAAGTGCGCCGAATTACCGAGCAAGCCGGTTGCGCCTTCATTATGGACGAAGTGATTACCGGATTCCGAGTTGCACCGGGCGGCGCCCAAGAATATTTCGGCGTACAAGCGGATATCGGCACCTACGGCAAAGTCGTCGGCGGCGGGATGTCGATCGGGGTAATCGCGGGCAAATCAGCCTGGATGGACGCTTTAGACGGCGGTTTTTGGCAGTTCGGCGACGACTCGTTCCCGGAAGTAGGCGTTACCTATTTTGCAGGGACTTTTGTGCGCCATCCCCTGACTTTAGCAGCGGCCAAGGCATCCCTAGAATATTTGAAGCGCGGCGGGCCTTCATTGCAGCGCGATCTCAATGCCAAAACCGACAAATTCGTTGCAGAATTGAACGCCATGTTCGATCGCGAACAAGCACCTTTCACGGTTAAAAACTTTGGTTCCCTGTTCAAAATCACCTACCCGCAAGATTTTGCTCATGGAGAACTGCTGTTCTATTCGCTGCGGGAAAAAGGCATTCACATTTGGGATCACCGCCCGTGTTTCCTGACCCTAGCCCATTCCGACGCAGATATTGCTTTTATCAAGGAGGCATTTAAAAACAGTATTGCCGAATTGCAGTCAGCCGGATTTTTAGCCGGTGGATCGGGGGAAACTGTGAGGGCGATCGAATTCCACAATCACAGTAATATTAATGGAGGAAAGTCCTCAACCGCTTTCGCCAACAATGCTCCCGTACCCGGTGCGAAATTAGGGCGAGATCCTAACGGCAATCCCGCTTGGTACGTAGCAGATCCAGATCGCCCCGGCAAACATTTACAAGTAGGAGATAATTTATCGAATTGATTGTTAAAGTTGGCAATTAAATTCCCTAGGGGGTTGGTGTACCAACAATTGAACAATCCCCAAAAAAGGTTCGTAGTGCGGACGACCGTCCGTTCTTATACTGCGGATTCAAGTCCGCAGTACGAACCAATATTATTGCGGTAGATCGATCGCAATCCCAAAAAAAATTACAAATAGAAAATAGTTTTCGTTCGTAGTGTGGACTTCAGTCCACTCCCAGAGTCGGACTAAAGTTCGCACTACAAACCGTTTGATATCTGATAAGCAACACAGGAAAAACCCAAATGCTCCAAATAGCAAAAACTCTTCAAATAGACCGCCGCACAGGCCTGACTCACCAGGAATTTGTCAGTGAGTACCGCAATCCGGGGAAACCAGTTATTTTCACAGATTTATCCAAAAATTGGCCCGCCCTAACAAAATTTACGCCCGATTATTTCCAAGAAAATTTTGGCGATCGCGAAATAGAAATAGGTGGCAAGATTTACACCCTCGCAAAATTGTTCGACTTGCTAAAAAAATCCACAAAAGAAAATCCGGCTCCCTATCCTTTTAAACTCAATGTCCGCAAAGATTTTGCCGATTTAGAGCCTGATATTTCTCCCAGACCGAGTATTGCCCAACCCGATCGCACTCACAGCCCATTAATCCCGAATATGCTGCTGAATGATTTGTACGACTTAGAAATATTCTTCGGCGGGCCGGGCGGATCGTTTCCTTATTTGCACTACGATTTTCTCGGACTCTATGCGTATATAAATCAAGTTTACGGGGAAAAAGAATTTACAATCTTTCCGCCGGAACAGCAAAAATATCTTTACCCAAAACCCGGTGCTCCTTGGCTATCTGAGATTGAAAACCATCACAATCCCGACTTAAAAAAATATCCGCTTTTGGCTGAAGCTACGCCAACAACAATTACAATATCAGCCGGTGAAACGCTGTTTATCCCCTGCGGCTGGTATCACACAGCCCGATCGCTGACTTTAACAATTTCCGTCGCATTCGACCAACTTTGCGAATCAAATTGGGACTTTTTTACGAACGAATGTTGCATTCCCAGAGGTCAAACTTCGCTCAAAGCCAAGATGATCAAAGCCTATCTAAAAAGTGCAGGTGCCGTGCTTAGTGCTCGCGAAAAATTGACGGGAATCCGGTAAGCTCAGGGAAATTGAATTTATTGGTGCATTCTGCCCCCACTAATAAGTTCAATTACTGAAATTGAGCCAAATCATACTGCGACTATCAGAATAATTCAGATAGTAAAATGACAAAAAAATCGATCTAATTATATCTAAACCCATCGAAAATCCATGAACAAACAACTATTTGAATCACACAAAAACTTCACACCTGTGGAATTCGATCCGTTTGTAGGTGGAGAGTTGGCTGGGTGTATATCAGCGACCGAAGCACAAAAGGAAATCTGGATTTCTGCACAAATGGAGGATGATGCTAATTGTGCTTACAACGAGTCAATGTCCCTGCGATTGGTGGGAAATCTCGATCTAGAAGCATTGCGTTATTCGATTCAAGAACTTGTAGCTCGGCATGAAGCATTGCGTCTGACATTTAGTCCCAATGGCACGATACTTTGTATAGCAGCTTCTTGTGAAATTGATATTCCTTTGATCGATTTGTCAATGATGAGTGATAGCCCAACTCAATTCGCTCAGTTGCAACAGCAAGAAGTTGGGCAATCTTTCGACCTCGTGCGCGGCCCACTATTTCGCGCTAAAATTGTCAAGCTGCAAGGGCAAGAATACATAGTGATGCTCACCGCGCATCACATTATTTGCGATGGCTGGTCTTGGGGCGTTCTTTTGCCAGATTTAGGAGTTCTTTATTCAGCTCGCAAACAAGGTGTTGTTGCCAATCTTTCAGAATCAATAAGTTTCAGCGAATACGCATTTTTACAGGAACAAGAGGCCGATAGTTCAGAAATGAAGGCCGATGAAGCATATTGGCTCAAACAATTTAGCTCGTCCCCTCCTATCCTAGATTTGCCCACGGATCGTCCGCGCCCCCCCATACGGACTTACAAAGCAGCGCGAGAAGATTGGCCTCTGGATGCGGCTTTAGTCAAAAATCTCAAACGTCTAGGGGCTAAATCTGGGTGCAGTTTTTTAACTACCATGCTGGCCGCATTTGAAATATTGTTGTCCGACTTGTGCGGACAAGACGATTTAGTCGTCGGGATGCCTGCTGCTGGACAATCAGTGTCGGGATGTACCCAGCTTGTGGGACATTGTGTGAGCTTGTTGCCGTTACGTACTCACATTGAGAGAGAAAAATCGTTTATTGATTATCTGCGAAATCGGCGATCGTTGGTGTTGGATGCTTACGAACATCAAAAAATCTCCTTCGGTAGTCTGCTCAAAACATTGACACTGCCGCGAGACTCCAGTCGTATTCCGCTAGTTTCTGTAGTTTTTAATCTCGATATGGGATTAAAAAGTGAACAGCTAACATTTGACGGCCTGCAAGTCGAATATTTCTCGAATCCCAGAAGTAGCGAAAATTTCGAGTTATTTATCAATGCCTTGGAATCCGGCGGTAAACTCGTCTTAGAGTGTCAGTACAACACAACCCTGTTTGATGCCGAAACCGTGCGCCGTCACCTAGCAGAATTCGAGCAATTATTACTCAGTATCGTTGCCGATCCTACGCAACCTTTATGGCAATTGCCCCTGTTGCCAGCAGCAGAACAGCAATTGCTAACTACCTGGAACAATACACAGAAACCATATCCCGAAAACCAATGCCTTCACCAGTTATTTGAAGCGCAAGTAGAACGCACTCCAGAAGCAGTGGCACTGGTATTTGGTACCGGGCGGCTGACTTATCGGGAGTTAAATACCAAGGCCAATCAACTAGCACACTATTTACAAAAATTGGGAGTTGGGCCAGATGTTTTAGTGGGTATCTGTCTGGAACGTTCTCTGGATCTGATTGTCGCACTATTCGGAATTCTCAAAGCCGGTGGTGCTTATGTACCTTTAGACCCAGCATATCCTCAAGAACGCATTGAGTTTATGCTCTCGGATGCCCAAGTGGCAGTGCTGCTGACTCAGGAGAAATTGTTGGCAGAACTTCCTAAATCGGAGGCCCATCAAGTCTGTCTGGACAAAGATGGGAATGCGATCGCAGATCAGAAATCAGAAAACCCGATCGATCGCTGTTCGCCCGCCAATTTAGTCTACATTCTTTATACCAGTGGCTCAACAGGCAGACCCAAAGGAGTAGCGATCGAACACCACAGTCCAGTTGCTCTCGTAGATTGGGCGCAAACAGTCTTTACACCAGAACAATTGAGCGGCGTTTTAGCTTCTACCTCGATCTGTTTTGACCTCTCAGTCTTCGAGATATTTCTGCCACTGAGTTGTGGTGGCAAAGTCATCCTCGCTGAAAATGCTTTGCACCTACCCACTTTACCTGCGGCTGGGGAAGTTACGCTGATTAATACAGTACCGACGGCGATCGCAGAATTGCTGAAAATGGGTATCCCAAAACAAGTTAACACCGTCAATCTCGCCGGCGAACCCCTCAGCAATCAACTGGCCCAGCAGCTTTACCAGCAAAACATCCAGTACGTCTTTAATCTCTACGGGCCTTCGGAAGACACCACCTACTCGACTTATGCCTTAGTCGAAATCGGCACCAATAAATCTCCGGCCATCGGCAAACCTATTGCTAATACCCAAATTTACATCCTCGATAGTCATTTGCAACAGGTTCCTATTGGTAGCAGTGGCGAAATCTACATCAGTGGTGCTGGGTTAGCCAGATGTTATCTCAATCGCCCTGATTTGACTGCCGAAAAATTTATTCCTAATCCGATTGGTGAAAAATTTCACACTACCAATCGAGTTTACAAAACAGGCGATTTAGGTCGCTATTTGCCTGACGGGAATATTGAGTACATTGGACGTATTGACAATCAAGTAAAAATTCGTGGCTTCCGCATAGAATTGGGTGAAATTGAAGCAGTGCTGGCAGATCAGCAGCTAGTCAAAACTGTGGCAGTGATTGCTAGAGAAGACCGCCCAGGCGATCGCCGACTTGTTGCTTATTTGGTGCTGAATCAAACTAATGTTAATACTGAGCAAAAACAAGCTCTTGTGCAGTCGTGGCGCAATGGGCTTCAGCATAAATTGCCAGAATATATGATGCCTGCGGCTTTTGTGATTCTGGAGTCGATGCCCCTGACACCGAATGGCAAAGTAGACCGCCGCGCTTTGCCCGCAGCACCCTCTACTTTAGAAACAGAAACAGAAAGCAGTTTTGTGGCACCGAGCAATTCTGTAGAAGAGGCGATCGCTAGCATTTGGTGCGAAGTTATGGGGATTGAGCGCATTGGCATTCACCAAAATTTCTTTGAATTAGGCGGACACTCACTAATGGCAGGACAGATCGTCTTCCGCCTCGGCAATCAGTTGTCGGTAGATTTGTCACTCCGCACTTTATTTCTAGCCCCAACCATAGCAGGGTTAGCCACAGAAGTTAGCAAACAGTTAAGGGGGTCAGATTCTGAGGAAACTTCATCGCCTTTACCATCGGTTGTCCGACGGCAGGAATTTCCTCTGTCTTTTGCTCAACAGAGAATGTGGTTCCTACACCAACTGGATCCGGAAAGTGGTTTGTATAATATACCCATCGCTCTGTACCTGGTCGGGCCGCTCCAAATAGCTACCCTGGAGCAAAGTTTAATAGAAATAGTGCGCCGTCATGAGAGTCTCCGCACGACTTTTCCTTCTGTGGATGGTGATCCTGTGCAACTGATCGCTCCCACTCTCACAGTAACTTTGTCCGTAATAGATTTGCAGGCACTACCGATAGTTAAGCAGGATGCTGAAGTGCAGCGGTTAGCGCTAGCAGAAGCTAATTATACTTTTGACCTGACACAGTTACCTTTGGTGCGATCGACTCTACTGCAACTGGGCCCAGAATCTCATGTCTTGTTGGTGACATTCCACCACATTGTGTTTGACGGTTGGTCAATTGGGGTGTTGATGCAAGAGTTAAGCACACTCTACATTGCTTGGAGTACAGGTCAACCTTCTCCCCTACCGGAACTGCCCCTCCAATATGCCGACTTCGCTTGCTGGCAGCGTCAGTGGGCGACGGAAAGTGTAATGGAAACTCAACTTCGCTACTGGAAGCAACAGTTGTCAGGATGTCCGGCGCTGTTGCAGCTTCCCACTGACCGACCGCGCCCTTCTGTGCAAAGGTTCCGAGGTCGCACTGAACTGTTTCAGGTCAATCCCGAAGTGGCTGGGCGATTGAACATTTTGAGTCAGCAATCAGGGGCGACTCTGTTTATGACGCTGTTATCAGTTTTCGCAATTTTATTGTCACGCTACAGCGGTCAGGAAAATGTTGTGATTGGTTCCCCCATTGCGAACCGCACTCGCGGTGATATTGAATCGTTGATTGGGTTTTTTGTGAATACTTTGGCATTGCGGATTGATGTGTCGGGGAATCCTACCTTTGCAGAATTGATTGAGCGAGTGCGGGACGTGGCTTTAGATGCTTATACTTATCAAGATTTGCCTTTTGAGCGAGTTGTGGCCCAATTGCAACCCGACAGGAATGCCAGTTATCATCCTCTGTTCCAGGTAATGTTTGTTTTGCAAAATGCTCCGACGGAACAATTGCAGTTGCCGGGTGTGGTTGTGACTGCTTTGGAGATTGAGACTGTGACGTCGAAGTTTGATTTGCTTCTGTCCTTGGAAGAGGGCGCGGCGGGTCTCAAGGGGTTGCTGGAATATAATACGGATTTGTTTGATACCCCAACCATGACTCGGATGGTTGGACATTTTCAAATTTTACTGGAGGCTCTTGCTACAAATCCACGGCGGCGAATTTCGGAGTTGCCTTTGCTGTCAGCAGCGGAGCAACAGCAGTTGCTAGTGGATTGGAATCACACGGACACAAATTATCCTCAAGATGCTTGTATACATGAGTTATTTGAGGCTCAAGCAGAGCAAACTCCCGATGCTGTAGCCTTAGTTTTTGGCGAACAACAGTTAACTTACCAACAGCTAAATTCTCGGGCCAATCAATTAGCACATTACTTGCAAACTTTGGGGGCTGGGCCGGAAGTTTTAATCGGTGTTTGTTTCGATCGCTCTTTGGATGCGATCGTCTCGCTTTTAGCTGTTCTCAAAGCCGGCTCTGCTTACTTGCCTTTAGACCCAGCCTATCCCCAAGACCGTCTGGAATTCATGCTGTCAGATGCCGCCCTATCGGTGCTGTTAACTCAACAGCATTTAACAGAAAAGCTGCCCGATACTGAAGCAAAAATAGTTTGTTTGGAGCAGGTGCGGGAGGAAATAAACGCACAAAGTGAGGACAATCTTGCCCATCTCGCGCAGGCGGAAAATCTGGCTTATGTCATGTATACTTCCGGTTCCACAGGCAAACCAAAAGGCGTTTGCGTCGTCCACCGTGGGGTAGTGCGGTTAGTGAAAAACACCGATTATGCGAGCTTCAGCGCCGCCGAAGTCTTCCTGCAACTGGCTCCGATTTCCTTTGACGCTTCGACGCTGGAAATTTGGGGGGCGCTGCTTAACGGGGCGCAACTGGTTGTCTTTCCCCCAGGAACTCCATCTTTAGCAGAGCTGGGAGAGGCGATCGGTTTATATAAAGTGACAATTTTGTGGCTGACCGCCGGACTGTTTCACTTGATGGTAGACGAGCGGATTGAGGATTTAAAGGGCTTACGTCTACTGTTGGCTGGCGGCGATGTTTTATCTGTTCCCCACGTCCAGAAATTGCTGAGAGAGGCTCCAAAATGCCAATTAATTAACGGTTACGGGCCGACAGAAAATACGACTTTTACTTGCTGTTTTGCGATCGCCCGTGACAGTCAAATTAGCAATTCGGTGCCGATCGGCAGACCGATCGCCAATACTCAAGTTTACATACTCGATCGCCATTTGCAGCCAGTGCCGATCGGCGTTCCGGGCGAGTTGTATGCAGGCGGTGCAGGCTTAGCCAGAGGCTACCTCAACCACCCGGATTTAACAGCCGAAAGATTCATTCCAAATCCTTTGATCGCCAACCAAGAAGATGGATGGAAAAATGCCGAAGAGCGATCGGTTTCAAGCCTTCTTCCTTCTGCAAATCACCTTTACAAAACAGGGGATTTAGCCCGCTATCTGCCCGATGGTAACATCGAGTATTTGGGACGCATTGACAATCAAGTAAAGATTCGCGGCTTCCGCATTGAAATAGGAGAAATTGAGGCCGTACTGGCTGGACATTTAGATGTGAGTCAAGTGTCTGTGGCAGTTCAGTTAGATGCTTCAGGGAATAAATGTCTCGCAGCTTATGTAGTCCCAGGCCCAGGCAAAATTCTCGCCGCCAATACCCTGCGGAGTTTCCTGCAAAAAAGACTGCCAGACTACATGATACCCGCTGGGTTTGTGTTCCTCGATGCTTTGCCCTTGAACCCCAACGGCAAAGTTGACCGCCACGCTTTGGCAAGTCAAAAGTGGCAATCTGCCAGCGTTGCACCCGATCAAACAATTGCTGTTGCCCCCCGGGACAAATTAGAATTCCAAGTGAAGCAAATTTGGGAACAAGTTTTAGGCATCAATTCAGTTGGCATCAGGGACAATTTCTTCGAGATAGGAGGGCATTCGCTGTTAGCAGCGCGTTTGTTAGCTGAAGTTGAAAAAGTATTCGGCAAAAAACTGCCACTATCTGCAATTTTCCAATCGCCAACAGTCGAACAATTGGCTGATATTCTCCGCGAACCGGAATGGTCGTCTCCCTCTCCGTCAATGGTAGTGATTCAACCGGGAACAGGGAGTTACAAACCTCCTCTTTTCTGCATTCACGTACTCGGTAGGGGATTGGAATTTTACCGTCCTTTACTGAATCATTTGGAGCAATCGCAGGCTATTTTGGGACTGTCTACCCAGATTATGGATGAAAATCTGGCTCCCCCAAATCGAGTTGAGGAATTGGCAGCTTATTACATCAAAGAAATGCAAGTTTTCCAGCCGCACGGGCCTTATTTTATGTTAGGAGTATCTTTTGGTGGGACAGTAGCTTTTGAGATAGCTAGGCAACTTGATGCCAAAGGTGAAAAGGTAGCTTTGCTGGGATTGTTGGATACCTACGGCCCGGATGCTTTTAAAAATTTGCCTCAAGTAAAGCGCGGTCAACGGGCGATGAAAGTTTTACACATGACTCCCGGTGTATTTCTGCGAAAAACTCAGAGCAATCTGGCGGGAAAAGTCGAAAGTATTACTAATCAAATATGGAGGATTTCTTCTAAGTTTTACCAAGCGATCGGCCGTCCCTTGCCGATCGAGCTGGAAAACTTCACTCATCGAGAACTCAATGAAGAGGCATTGAGACACTATGTAGCAGGAGTTTACTCGGGTGGAGCGACTATCTTCAAAGCGGTTGAGAGTGCCATCTTGTTTGATGCCGATCCCGCATTGGGTTGGGGCGAGGTAGTTGCTGGAGGAATAGAGATTCACGAGATCCCTAGCGACCACCTTGGGATGTTAAAAGAACCTCACGTTCGGATACTGGGGGAAAAATTGCAGGCTGCGGTCGATCGGGCTCAAGGTTAACGTTGGACAATTGACAGTTGATAGTTCACAGCAAAAACTCCGATCTAATTTTCGCTGTGAACTATCAACTATCAAATCGTTTCTGGTTGCATCGGAATGATTTAACCACAGAGGGCGCTGAGAACACAGAGGAAGATTAGAGAGAGATGAATACAGGACTATTAAGGGCGGATTTTATATGACTCGATTTTACAATTCCGATGCTACCGGATTTGATATTAATTGTTGAAATCCCCATCCTAAAAACTCGCTGTCAACTGTCAACTTTCAACTGTCAACTGTTTAACCTTCCAAGGCCGCCAAAAGACACAGCAATAAAGCCTCCGTCCACTCGACTACAGCACCGTAAGTATCCCCCGTGTGGCCGCCCAAACGGTGGTTAAACCAGGCTCCGGCAAAAATTCCGATCGCACTTCCGCCCAAAGCCATCCCCACTGCCAACAGCCACTGATCGCCCGACAAGACAACTTGCAGCACGCTCAAACTCAGCAGCAACAGCACTCCTGGGATAAAATCAAACGGAGAATAAATCGATTCTTTGTGAAAAGCTCCCTTACCCTCCGGGCGGAGATAGGGATAGCGGGCGATCGCCACCAGTTGGCCCCACCTCCCCCAACCCGCCACACCCATCAAAGCCAGCCACCGATAGTGATTCAAGTCCGAAAGAGCCGCAGTTTTCAGCAGGACGATCGCGATCGCAGCCATCGCCCCAAAAGCCCCTGTAACGCTATCCCGCATCACTTCCAGCCTGCGTACCGGGTCGGGGACAGCCAGCCCGTCCGCCGCGTCCATTGCTCCATCTAGGTGCAGCCCGCCAGTGATGGCAATGCCCAAAACTACCACCAAGGCCGATCGAGTCAGGGCAGGCATACCCAACAACTGCAACCCAAGATCTGCCAGTCCCAGCATCCCGCCAATCAAAAGCCCGATCGCCGGAGCCAAGCGAGCAATGCCCCGAAACTCCAAAGTCCAAGACATCGGCACCGGCAAACAAGTATAAAACGCGACTGCGGCTGCAATGGCAGCGCCTTGATTCCGGAAAAAGTCGATCGTAGAGCGAACCAATTTATCATCCACCATAAGATAGAAAATTTTTCATCTGATATGCAGTTGTCAATCCCTTAGCGTGTGCCAGAATTGGAGCTGTAACACCCTAGTTTTTTGGATCGGGCATTCCTCCTGTCCGAGATATTTTCCCCGGAAAACCTCTGCCGGCAGCGCTCCCGAAGCTCCGTATCTAAAATGACTAAACTGAAGATCCGCGTTTCCCTTCCCAAGAATTCTAGCTAACTCCCTGATTTCCAAGACGGGAACATACTACAACAGAGGCTTTTAATCCATGAGTCACGACCAATTGAATAACAGGGTAGTTGCTCCTTGCATCATCGATACAGGCATTGTCGTCAACAAGCGCGATATCAAAAGATTGCTGTTTGATTTAGGACGTGTCCGCTACCTTCACATCCAAGATGGCAAGATTTACAGCGAAGGCGAAGGGTACGTGCTCGAAGTCTTCGCCAACCCCCACCGTTCTACCCTGATTGCCAACCATGCGCTTTATTTGAACGTGTATAGTTTTGATTACCTAGAACTGAAACAGTCCCCTGATGAGGGTGCTTATTTTGACCTGATTCAAGACGGAAGACAGTTGCGTTTAATTCCCCTCTCCAATCCTTTGCAAGAGCAAGTCGCCCGGAATTTGGATGCTGCGGCTTTGGATGCAGTTGTCGATCAGGTACTCTCAGGGAACTGGGATCTGCAATTGGATGAGGATGATTCTCCGTTTTAATCGTCAGTCAATCGATTTTAGATTTTAGATTTTAGATTTTAGATTTACTCGAAAGATGAATCTGGGAGATTAAATTTTGGTCTAAAATTTTTGGTCATCTATGAGAGAAGTCCGGGCTTGTCTCCGTTTTTGGGCTCAGTCATGGGTTTTTTGTCTCAATCTCCATAAGAATAGGTTAGATAACAACGACTGCCCAGTAGCGGTTAACGATCGACGGAGACTAATGACTGAAGACAACGGGAGATTTTCTTTTAAATGTAAGGCTAACTGCAGCCATACTCAAGCACGTGCAGGGGTTTTTACCACTCCCCACGGTATTGTGGAAACGCCTAAATTTATGCCCGTGGGGACGCTGGCTAATGTCAAAACCTTGACCCCGGCACATCTTGAAGACGCAGGTTCTCAAATGGTTTTGGCGAATACTTATCATTTGCACTTGCAGCCGGGGGAACGAATTGTCGCAGGCGCTGGCGGATTGCACAAATTTATGGCTTGGCCGGGCCCGATTCTGACGGATTCGGGCGGCTTTCAGGTGTTTAGCTTGAGCCAAATGCGGACTATTTCTGAGAATGGGGTGACTTTTCGAGCTCCTCGCGACGGCCGCATCATTAATTTAACGCCGGAAAAGTCGATCGAGATTCAGAACGAGTTGGGCGCTGACGTGATTATGGCCTTTGATGAGTGTCCGCCTTACCCCGCTACACGGGACGAGGTGGAGGCGGCGACAAATCGCACTTACCGCTGGCTGCAGCGCTGTATGCAGGCTCACTCGCGCCCGGATCAAGCTTTGTTCGGCATCGTGCAGGGGGGTGTTTTCCCCGATTTGCGATCGCGCGCGGCGAACCAGTTGGTAGACTTAGATTTGCCCGGTTATGCGATCGGCGGGGTTAGCGTCGGGGAATCGGGGGATTTGATCGCAGAGATTGTGAGAGTTACTGCGCCCCTGTTGCCGGCAAATAAACCTCGTTATTTGATGGGAATTGGCACCTATCGGGAAATGGCGCTGGCTGTAGCGAGTGGCGTAGATATGTTTGACTGCGTGATTCCGACTCGGCTGGGCCGCCACGGGACGGCTTTTGTGCGCGGGGAACGCTGGAATTTGAAAAATGCTCGGTTTCGGGAGGATTTTGCTCCCCTGGATGAGTCTTGTCCTTGCTATACCTGCCAAAAATTCAGTCGGGCTTATTTGGCCCATTTGGCGCGGGCGAAGGAGGCACTCAGCTATACTTTGCTGGCGCTGCACAACGTCACGGAGTTGATTCGCTTTACTGGAAAAATGCGGGAGGCGATTTTGGCCGATCGATTTACCGAAGAGTTTGCCTACTGGCTGACACCGAGTGTCGATCGATAATGATTGCCTTGGGTGAAGATATGCGACAATTATGAAAATTCTGTTGGATAGGTAGGTTGATTCATGGAAGCTGCATTACTCTTAGCAAAACTGCCCGAAGCTTATTCGATTTTTGAGCCTTTGGTTAATGTTTTGCCGGTCATTCCCGTATTTTTCTTGCTGCTGGCTTTTGTTTGGCAGGCGGCTGTCGGATTTAGATAAGTTTGATTTCCTCAAAAGCAGGGGCAATTCACACATTGCCCCTGCTTTTAGCTATTAAGTTTTGTTTCGTTGTTTTTTCTGACTTCAGCTACCGCCGATCGCACTTTTGAATGCCGGTCTTTCTGAGATCCGCTTGATGTAATCTACAACGGCCGGATAAGCACTGAGGTCTAGTTTTAGCATCATCGGAATGTAGGCTAAAATTGACCCGACTGCTGCGTCGGCGACGCCAAATTCATCACCCATTAAAAACGGCTGTTTCTCGAAGATTTCATTTAACGGTTTTAACAACTTGGGAGTTTCGCGATCGCGACTTGCTTCTGTAAATATTCCCGGCCCGAGGGTGGCGTTAGCAAACATGACCCACTGCACGATTTGAGCTTGCTGCTCCAAAGTGTCTGGCATTTTACCATATTTTTGAGCTAAATACAGCAGAATTGCGCCGGATTCCCAAAGTTTAAAATCTCCGTCGGCGATCGCGGGTACTTTGCCGATCGGGTTAATTTCGAGATACTCTGGCTGCAAGTGTGCCCCTGCTTGCATATCCAGCATGACGAATTCGTAGGGAACCGCTATTTCTTCTAGATACCACTGGACTATTGACGCCCTGCTGCGGGCTCCGCCATAAAGTTTCAGCACGGAATTTTTATCCTTTAACGCAATATTGCTGTTATAGCATTTTTGGTCAACCATCAACCATCAACTGTCAACTATCAACTGACAACTGTCAACTGTCAACTGTCAACTGACTAATGGCACTTCTGTCAAGTGCAGAAACAAGATTCTGCTGCCAATAAAAATCAAAATTGCTCCGCCCAAAATCTCAATCTTATTAGCAAACAAGTTGCCGCACTTGTGCCCGATAAACACGCCTGCAAAGGCTAAAAAGAAAGTAATAAATCCGATCGCAGTCACCGCAAGAACAATAGAATCTTTCAGGACAGCAAATCCGAGGCCAACTGCGAGGGCATCGATACTCGTCGCTACCGACAGCGTTATCAAAGTCCCTGTATCTAAGGGATTGAACTTTTTCTCGCTTTCTTCGCTTTGCAGCGATTCATAAATCATTCTCCCGCCAATGAAACTCAAAAGTCCAAAAGCTATCCAATGGTCGATCGGTGTTATCCAAAAACTAAAACTAAGACCGATCAACCATCCTAGGACGGGCATTAAAGCTTGAAAACCTCCGAAAAATAAGGCAATTTTTAAAGCTTTATTCACCTTCATGTGTTTGATTGCTAAACCGCTGGAAACAGCGACAGCAAAAGCATCTGCTGCTAGTCCCAAGGAAAGTAAGATGGTAGTGGCTGCATCCATTTTTGTAAAGTGTTCGGTGTTATAAACAAAGTGTTCCTCTTGACAATTTTAGTTTACACTAAACTTTGATAATATTGCGTTTTTATCATAATTTTTTCATTTTATTCTCACATTTATTTCACAATTGGCCAGGGTTGAAAAAATCTGTGCTTAGCTGTATTATGTAAAAGATTATTTATCAACTAGCACAATTAACGATGCCGCAATCTAGATTGTACCAGCCACTGCTGCTCAGGTTACTGCACGGTGTTAATGCTGCGATCGCCCTTTTAGCAATTTTGAGCGCATTTGTGGTTTACAACACCTACGATGGGCGGTTTGGCAAAGTACCCGTGCCTGAGATTGCAGATATTATCGGGATTCACGGCACTTTTGGCAAGATGTTGCTGTTAGGAATAATGCCGGCTTTTGCATTGTATAGTTTCCACGCAGGTCAAAAACGCTTGGTGCAGCCGGATTCTTTTGGGAAACTAACGCAGTTGGGAAAACCGATTTGGTGGTACAGTTTGCACCGGATTGTGAATACGTTGATGTTGCTGGCACTGACTTGGGCGATCGCTTCTGGCAGTATGGTTAAGGAAGAATGGCTGCCGGCTGGGGAATTGACGCAGGTTTGGTATTATTTACACGCTTCTGGTTGGGTGGTATTGGTATTTTGTCTGGCAATGCACTTGTTGATGAGTGCGAAGGTGGGGGGTTTGCCGCTAATTTTGTCGATGTTTGATGCCGCATATCGCCCGGAAGATTCGCCGACTGCTTGGTGGAAGAAAATTCGCTCTTTGGTTGATCGCTCTTAATGTGAAAATGCTTAATTTGAAAATGAACAGAAATATTTTATTAATTGTTGGGGAAGTCTTGGTAATGGGAGGCTGGTTGTTTGCTGTGGTTGCACCTTTATTATTTCCCTAATCCTATCCTATCAATTTTTGTTAACAAATGATCATTAGCTTTGTAGTGAGGAATTCAGCCCTCTTTTTTATGACGACTAAAGTCCTCACTACAAATCGAAATTAAGCTTTTCGCGCTGCTTGCTAGCAAGATTTGCGACGGGTTTCCCTGGTGGCAAAATGCGATATCAAAAGATCGGCAATTTTACCATAAACTCAGCACCGCCCCCAGTTTGAGATTTAATTTTAGGTTGCACTGGAGATTCAACTGTAAGGCGGCCGCCGTGCAATTCTACAATAATTTTATAGCAAACCGACAACTCCAGCCCTGCAAAATTTTTAAAGGATTTAGTATGGCACTGGTCAAATATTCTGGGTTGAATTTCCGGTGGAATTATAGATCCATTGTGGGCGATCGATACAACAATAAATCTGCCTGTATATTCCTCGACAATATCGGTTTTGATTGTAATAATTTGAGCCGAGTTATCAATACTTTTAACTGCATCTATAGCATTGCTGATTAGGCTCGCGAATACCTGGCTCAGTTGACCGGGATAACACAAAATTGGTGGCAGGTTGTGGTAC
Source organism: Microcoleus sp. N9_A2 (assembly GCF_036701775.1). Classification (NCBI taxonomy): domain Bacteria; kingdom Bacillati; phylum Cyanobacteriota; class Cyanophyceae; order Oscillatoriales; family Microcoleaceae; genus Microcoleus; species Microcoleus sp. N9_A2. The sequence continues at coordinate 108,133 of NZ_JAUBRH010000012.1, forward strand.
TCCTTGACTACTAATATTTTTTGCTCCAGCCGGCTCGCTAGCAACAGCAAAATATTGTCGATACTTTCATTTAGGTTGGCGTGTTCTTTGTTGGCTTCGTCAGGAAGTGAAAATTTTCGCAAAGCCAGGACTATCTGGCGAATGCCATCGGCTCCTGTTTTCAAAAAATTGAGGATTTGCGGCAACTCTTGGCTGATAAAATCTAAGTCGCAAGTCTCTATTTTTTTGGCAATTCTTGGCACAGGTTCGGGATATTGTTCTCGATAGAGGCGAATTATATGGAGCAAATCTTTGATATAATCGTTGAGGTGAATCAGGCGGCCGTAAATAAAGTTAATCGGGTTATTAATTTGCTGGGCAACTTCGGCGGCTAGTTGACCCACTATTGTAATTTTTTCGCTTTGTACTAAATGCTCTTCGGTGATTCTGAGTTTGGCTAATACTTCTTCCAAAAGTTTGAGTTCTTCTTGAATTTGCCCTTGGAGTTGGGATTGGGAAATTGCGATCGCCAGCGAGTCTGCAATTGCTTCCAAAACTTCCACTTCGTCGGGAGTCGCAAACCGCCGATTTGCACAGGCGAACAGATATCCAAGCCGATGATTCTGAGTTAGTACGGGTACTGCTGCGTAGTGACTATTTGTGAGTTCGATATAGGCGTGTTCCTCAGACGCTGTGGTATCAGGGGCGGCGGTTTTATGTAGCAGTATCGTTTCGCAGCGGTGAAGCCGTGCAGCTAAATCTCCAGAGGGCTCACCTGGAACACCAAAGATTCCCAAACCCGCCGGCAAACCTTCCCGGCAATATTCCCAGCCAAATTCTAAAGTATCTTGTCGGGGGTCGTACCATGCGAAAATTGCTCGATCAAGCTTCAGTAAAGTACCGAGTTCGTCTACTGTAGTTTGGAGGATGCGATCGAGGTGCAAGGAAGCGCGAATGCGGCCGGTCAAGCGGTGGAGAAGGCCTTCTGTGCGACTGCGAATGCAATTTAGGGCAAACAGCTTGAGCGCCACAATTGCTGCCAAAATAGCTGCGGCGGCAAGTACGCCGGCGGCTACTGCTAGTATCTTGAAAGGAAGGAGTTCTTTTTCGAGATTGTCGCGGGGAATTACGAGGGCGATCGACCATTCAGCTTGTTCTAAAGGAAGATAGGCAACATAAACTCTGGCGTCGTTGATTTGAGTCAGCACAATGCCCGTTTTTTGATAAACCATCTCCCGGGCTACATTTGCCAAATTAGCATCTGCGGACTCTAAAAGACTGGGAGCAGAATTGTCGATATTTCCGATTAATCGAGCGTCGGGATGCACAATCGGCACTCCTTGAGAATTGAGAACAAAAGCGTAAGTCCCAGGGCCATATTCCAGATTTCTTACTACTTGGGCAATTCGGTCGATGCTAATGACGCCGTTCATTACTCCGATCGGCTTTTGTGCTGTTTTATCAATAGAATTTGCCGAATTTGACCACACCGGACCCGAAATGGGAACAATACTTTGTCCTTTGAGCGTTCGAGAAATGGTAGGATCTGAAACATAGACTTCCCCAGCCATTGCCTTTTTAAAGTGTTGGCGGTCGCTCACATTAATCAACGCTCTGCCGACTTTTGTGGTGAAATAAGAACCGTCGGGTTCAATTAATGCGAAGTGCTGGAATTCTTGCAGTCGATTTACTTCGGATTTTAAATAAGGCTCTGCCACTGACCAATTCATCGAACGAACGGGAGTAGTGTTGGCGAGGATTTCGATCTCAGCCTTTCTAGTGCCGAGCCAGCGATCGATCTTGTTAGCCCGCTCCCTAACTTCTAACAAAGCATTTCGCTCGCTTTTGGTGATAATCAAGCGGTGAACGCTTTGATAGCTAATACAACCAGTGATGCTAGCTGCCAGAACTGTTCCCCCCAAAATTAAGAGCGCAGTTTGGTACCCAAGATGGTATTCGCCCTTTAATCCCGCTGGCAATAGTCGAGTTAATTTCCACCACTTTACTCTCGCAAAGCTTCCCATGGTTTGACCAATTTGTGAGATTGAAATCCTTAGCTCACCTACGATCTACTCGCCCGCCGGCCAGTAGTCTTAAACTACTAGCATTCAATAATTGCGGGGATTTTTTCATTTTTTCCCGCCGAGCGGCTCCTATCGTTTCCGGTTGCACTCCTTATGATATAAAGGACAGGGCAGTGCCGTTTCCCTACCCAGATTAATTGTAGGGACACGGCGCTACCGTGTCCTGGCGGTGGGTAATATTAATTCTGATGATATCCGATTTGATATCACTTTCTTAAACAGGAATAATATCATACCACATTTTTGACAAATTAAAAACTTTTATCAACTACTTAATTATTTTTTACAGTTGTTAATAATTGATGTTATTTAGGTGATGTGAGCAGTAGACATTTTAGGTTGAGATGTTTGGTGTGTGTCTTAATCAATAGTCCAGACTGTTTTTAGTTCCTACTCTGAAACCATAGCTCTTCCGTTGATAGTTCGATTGCCGAATTGCCTTGAAACCCTTATTATGCGGTTGTTAACAGTTGACAGTTGACAGTTGACTTGGGAGTGCGAAGTTTTTAGGCAGGGGATTTAAGCCCCTGCCTAAAAACAATCCACCTAAAGGTGGGGGCTTAAATCCCCTGTGCTTTGGCAATCAAAAACTGTCCGCAGTATTGCTTAGGAGCGCGAATTAAATAACTTACAATTTTAATTGTTATTGTGGGATGGGCGTTTCGCCAGTCCAAAAAGGACGGGCGGGACGCCCATCCCACAAACTTGTGGAAGTTATTTAATTCTCATTCCTTAGTAACGAAATATTAAAAATTTTCCCTTCATTATTAATGAAGGAAAAATTTGTTAAATCTTTAATTTACATCTCAATAATCAAAACTATTTTCGGTGCATCCGCTGGCTGAGGCACTGCTAAATTGCCCCAGTTGCGGGATTTGTTTAAAGAACCTTGTGAGTGTGTTCGTGCTGTTTCACATTGTCTTCAGTGCGAATGACGCGCTCGGAGTTGAGCACTCTTTTGCGTTCTAAGGAATAAGTAAAGTCGTTGCGAACTGTTCCCAAGGGAATGTGAACTTGGGCTTGGGGGCGAATTTTGTAAGTGCGGGCTGCGGCGATCGCCCGAAAGCCAAATTCTTCGCTAAACTGAGCTGATGTCGGGAATTCTGGCAACATTTTGGGTGTTTCGCCGTCGAGCACTGCTCCCAAAGTCGTCCCGCAAATCATTAAATAAGATGTGGGAATTCCCTTCAAAATTGCTTCCAAAGCTGCTGAGGGAATAGCTTCGATTACTTGCACTTCAAAAACTTCGCCTTCTTCTTTGATGAAGCAGGTAGCTACACCGACTGCTATGTAGTCGTCGGTGCAGAGATCAGGAGCGTTGGGATAAACTGTTGCAGTCGTCATAAGAAAAGCTTGGTAGTGTGGAAACCGGGAACGAGAAATTATATCATTTCCGGTTACACCGGAATGATGTTGACTGTTGACTGTTGACTGTTCACGGCGTCAACAGTCAACTCGAATTTACTATTCCGATGCTAACGGATTTGATATTAAGCGATTTGAGATTTGAGATTTTAGATTTATCGCACGGTTTTTTTCGGGGATTTTACGTGAAAAATCTCAAACCGTCTGTTCTAAACCTAAAATTTTTTGGTTAAGCTCCAAGGAGCCGATCGCACGAGTGTGTCGATCGTACCACATCAAGGTAGATGCCGGATGATTCGGCAAGGATTCCCCGCCGCCACGACGTTTGCGGGAATATCTTTGACAACAACACTGCCTGCGCCGATCGTGCTATTGTCGCCAATAGTGACTCCTGGACAAATAATACTGCCGCCACCAATCCAAACATTATTGCCAATATTAATTTCAGCGGCGAGTTCTCGGCCAGAAAGTCTAATTTCCGGGTCTGTGGGGTGAAGAGCGGTGTAAATTTGTACGTTGGGCCCACACAGCAAATTCTCGCCAATGTTAACTCGATTGCAGTCGAGAATCACGCAGCCAAAATTCATATACAATCCGTTTCCAGCATAAATATTGCTGCCATAGTCGCAGTAGAAAGGCGGCTCGATTTCAACTTTTTGCCCAACTGCACCGAACAATTCTGCGAGAATTTCTAACCGTTTCTCTGGCTCGTCTTCGCGGGTAGAATTGTAGGTTCTGGCGAGGCGGCGGGCTCGCTGGCGCTCTAAAATTAATTGCTCATCAGCAGCTAAATACAATTCGCCTGCGAGCATTTTTTGTTTTTCGGTTTTTTCCACAGTTTTTTCCACGGTAAGAATCAGCGGTTGAAACCGCTACTTCACCAACGAACTTCCTCTCTAAGAGACTGAAGAATAATGTAGGGTGCGTAAGGGCGCACCTTACCGCTATAATTAGCGCGTCAGATCATTTTTTGATGTTGCAGCATACATTTAGGGTTGAGGTTTTGACTGCAAACAAACAGCTAAATCCAGATAGGCTAATTGCTCAAAAGCTCGATCGATAGATCCTTTTCCCCGCAAAAAACCAGTATTTGCACCGGGACAAATATACTGTAAAGTTTCCGGCGAAAATCGATCGATAATTGACTTCACGCTGTTAATTTGCCGGGGCCAGTGAAAAGTTTTTGCCGTCCACAGCGGTACTGGGGCTGCTTCTCGGTTGGGGAGCAAGTGCCTACCCGAAAACAGCACTCCACCGCTGCCACTATCATAAAGGCAAGAGGAACCAGGAGAATGGCCAGGAGTCCAAAATGCTTTGATTCTATCGCTCACAACAAATTCTCGCTCAAAAACCGTCACCTTCAAACCCGGCAGTAAATAAGCTTCCTGTTCTTGAATCAGGATCTCGCACCCCGTGGCTTCCTGAATCTCCCGCGCCTTGGCGATAGCGCCACGGTGGCTGAGAAACAGCAGTCGCACGCCGCCGTGTTCCCGCAAAAATGTTTGGTTAATCTCATCCCAAGCGGGACAATCCACCAGGATGTTAGTTTGGTTTTCTACAATGAAATAGGCTGTTGCACCCAGAGTTTCCCGGTTAGGCGGGAAAGCAAGGATATTGTCGAGCACGGGCCTGGGTTGTTTGGAGACTAAACTCTGTTGTTTCAAGGAAGTATTTCAGAAGGGAATGGGATAAATATTATGTTCTTTTTACTATGGTTGTTCGTATTGGGGCTGATATCGTACTACTTGTTGCAGAACGGCACCAGCCGCATCACCAGGACTCCGATATGGCTGCTGTGGCTGGTAATGATGGCGCCCGCGCTGATTTGGGGTGGTTGGATTTTAGTTTACGGTAGCAGCAAAACTGTACCGCCGGAGTTGGTAATTATACCTTTTCTGGTTTGCCCTTTTTTGTATTGGTTTTTGGTACAGTTGGGGCGCCAGAAAATTACCGCCGAAACTGCTGAGCAGGTAGCAGGCTCGGAGACTGAATCTGTAAAGCCAAAACCGCCAGTGCGCCCGATCAATGCAGCAGAAGAAGCGAGTTTGCGCGATTGTTTTCCTTGGTCAATTTACTTTTTGCGAGATTTGGAATTTCGGCCGCAGGCTGTAATTTGTCGCGGACAGTTGCGGACGAACCCGGAGGCTGCTTATCAGGCAATTCGGGAGAATGTGGAGAGGCTTTTTGGCGATCGCTTTTTAGTAGTATTTCAAAACAGCTTGAGCGGTCAACCTTTTTTTGCTATAGTTCCCAATCCCAGCCACCAATCAGGGGAAACTCCTGTCAAAACCGAATCTGTAACCCGGCCATTTTTCGCATTAGCTTTGCTGCTGATCACGGTTTTTACGACTACGCTTGTCGGGGCGCGACTTGCCGGAGTTACTGAACAAGCTTTGCAGTCCAACCCGTCAATATTGTTGCAGGGTTTGCCTTACTCGCTGGCTCTAATTACATTTTTAGGAATTCACGAATCCGGCCACTATTTAGCTGCCCGGTTTTACCAAATTCGCACGACTTTGCCTTATTTTATTCCGATTCCTTTTTTCTTGGGAACTTTTGGCGCCTTCATTCAAATACGGAGCCCAATTCCCAACCGCCGAGCTTTATTTGATGTTAGCATTGCCGGGCCGCTTGCGGGTTTAGTTGCGACACTGCCGTTGTTGATTTGGGGTTTGAATCATTCGACTATTATACCGCTGTCTGAAAAGTCGGGAATGTTAAATTTTGACTCTTTCAAACCCAGTTTTTCGCTGCTGATGACTTTGTTGAGCAAGTTAACCTTGGGTGGTGCTTTAAATGCGGAAACTGCGATCGATTTGCATCCGGTAGCGGTGGCGGGTTATTTGGGTTTGATCGTGACGGCGTTTAATTTGATGCCGGTGGGACAACTCGACGGCGGGCACATCGTGCACGCGATGTTCGGCCAGCGAGCGAGTATGGCGATCGGGCAAGTTGCTAGACTTTGTATGCTGCTGCTTTCTTTTTTGGAACAGGGTTTACTGCTGTGGGCGATTATTTTGTTTTTGACGCCACTAAACGACGAACCGGCGTTGAATGATGTCAGTGAATTGGATAATCGGCGGGATTTTTTGGGGTTGCTGGCGATCGGGCTTTTGTTAATGATTTTGTTGCCGGCGCCCAGGGTTCTCCTTGAGTGGTTAAATGTTTAGCCTGAAGAAGGGGAAGGGGAAGGGGAAAGAGGAAGAAGGAAAAGGTTCATAAATCCTAGGGACTTTAGCATTTATTGACCCGCTCTTTCTAGACGCGATCGGGACGAGCGCGGCAAAATACATATTGTAAAAAATTCATAATTAATATTGACATTGAGACCAGAGATGTGTGATTTTCACCTGCCAAGGGATATATTCACCCACTGCAAGTGCTGCCATAAGTGCGATCGGCAAGTGCGATCGGCTAGATTTGCTAGCTAGTAGCTAGGTAAATTGGGAACTCGATTCAAGGGAATTGGCATTCCAAATTTAATTAAACAGTCCTGGACGCAAAGCCTCTACATATAGCGTTTTGTAGGGGCAATCCCCCCGCGGTTGTATTCATAGGATTGTTGCGTCCAGGACGATGGAATTTACCCTAATCCCCTCGTCTTTGGTATAATCTGCGGGTTCATTTAATAAAATTCAAATCTAGCTATGAATATTTTTGTAGTTTCTTCACGGGCTTTATGGTCAACTGTATTCTGGGACACAGTTTTTGAATTAGAAAATATTGTTGTACGAACCTGCAACGCACAACTTTTGGTACCATCTGCCCGCGATGTAACCCAGTGGTCATCCACACTTTATCCGCTAGCCGATCGAATAGTCCGTAAAGCTGTTAAGTCTACTACAGGTCTATATAATTTACCACTTTTACCTCCATTGTCGGACAAACCCAATGTTTTACTGATGATTGGGATATGCGGAGCCGATCTAGAACTACTCTCAAGTATACCTAAGTGGAGGGAGCGTTTTGATGTTGTCATCGCTTATATTTTCGATTCTTGGGAACCGGAAATTTATTCAAAAAACGTCACTCATTTAGATCATTTATTCGTGGCAGTTCCAGAAATTATAGATGAACTGAAAAAACGTTTTGCTATACCAGTATCGCTGCTCCCTTTTGCTGCTGATGTTCTCACTCAGGGTTCGGGTCAACTCAAGCGTTCAATAGATTTAACAAGCTTCGGGCGGATACCCTCACAGTATGACACTGTGTTTAGCAATAAATTCAATCAACCTGGTTCGGAACAAATTTACTATAAATCTACGCCCAGAACAGCAGAGCGATTTCCGAAATTGCCTTACGAAATGCGTAGAGACGAGCCAGATACTCGCCTGCTATTTCACATTCTCAGACATACCAAACTCACCTTGGCTTTTGACCCACTCTATCCTGGTATGCGTCGGTTTCCTTACTCGTTTATTACACTGCGTTGGTTTTATGCTACTGCGACTGGCAGTGCGGTAGTTGGGAAGCGTCCAACTACACCTCTAATGGATGAGTTGATGAATTGGAAAGATGCGACTATTGAGTTGCCCGATGACCCGCAAAAAAGTGTTGAATTGATTAATGAACTTTTACAGGACGAGGTGAGGCTTAATTCTATATACAAACGCAACTATGTTGAGAGTTTAGCCCGTCACGATTGGAGGCATCGGATTCAAAGTATGCTGGAAGCTGTGAAAATTCCCCTACCGCAGGGACTGCTGGAAGAATTGTCACAGATAAAGATGATTCATGAAAAAATGTTCAGCCGATTTTAGATTTGGGATTTGGGATTTGGGATTTGGGATTGGAGAATTACTCCTCTCCTGAGTCTGCGAAGGAATGAATCTGGGGGAACCGGGACTAAATTGCTGGATTGCCATGCCAGATCTGATTGTAGACAAATAAAAGTGATAGATTTGAAGGGGATTACGATCGACTTTGCCGTCGATTTATTCACCGCGCTAATTGGCAATACTCGGTTCGCGGTTTCCAGCGGAACGGAGTAGAGATGACTTAGTTTTTTCTATTGTTAAAAGCAACTTAATCATTTGAAAACCCAGCCAGTCTTTATACGGAATTTTACATCGATTCGTATTGATAAACAAGAAGTCACAGGTATCCATGTCAGGGAACAGGTATGAAAAGGGGATGCAGATAAAACCCAATCTTTTTAACCTGTTGGTAATTTTGTTAACTTCCTCAGTGCTAATAGAACCTGGCATAAAATCGTGAAACTCTATAGTGATCTGCTTAACATTGCAGAGCGTGGCATCCCTAGTTGAGTTAAAAACGGCTTCTTCAGCACCTTCAATATCTATCTTCAACAAATCAACTAACTCGATTCTCTGGTTGTTCAGAAAAGTTTCTAAAGTGATACCATCCACTGATATCTCTCCCTGAAGGCCGTAGACACTAGCAGCTTCCTGACTAATACTGTTACATTCTCGATTATCGGAAGTATATATTTTTAATGGCTCATTTCGGTCTGATATAGCATAATTAAACTTTTTAACTAAGCCATTTTCTGGTAGCTGAGAATACACAGAAGTAACAGCTTCTATGGCGTAACAGGTACAATTGAATTCGCGAGTTATCGCTTCGCTAAATTGACCGAAATTGGCGCCTAAATCGATCACTAAAGAGTCAGAGTCGAGGATTTTAGAATAAATAGTATGAGTTTTGAGATTGCTCAATCCTGAATGCTTTTGCCAGAAATCGATAGATTTCACTAATAAATTATAAAGTGTCATGAGTGGCGAAATAAAGTATGGTTAATACCAACATTCAAAACCATGTGTCCCGACTTAGTGAGGAAAATTAATTAATTGTAACAATACTTTGGTAGGATATACTCTGGCAGCTAAAACCCACAACTTCAAATCGACATGAGCCAGCATTCAGACCGCATTGCCCCTCACGGCGGCATCCTGGTCAACCGCATTGCCACACTAGACCAAAGACAAGAATTTTTCGACAAAGCAGAGTCCCTGCCGCGAGTCCAGCTTTCGGATCGATCGATCTCAGACCTGCAAATGATCGCCATCGGCGCCCTGAGTCCCCTCAAAGGGTTCATGAACGAAGCTGATTATCGATCGGTCGTTAAACAAATGCGCCTCTCCAACGGCCTTCCCTGGTCGGTTCCCATCACCCTCTCGGTAACAGAAGAAGTCGCCGCCCCCCTGAAAGCAGGAACTTTAGTGCGCCTCGACACCCCGGCGGGCGAATTTGTCGGGCTCTTGGAACTTGCAGAAAAATACCACTACAGCAAAGAAGAAGAAGCCCTCAACGTCTACCGCACCGACGACCTCAAACACCCGGGCGTCCAAGTAGTAGACAAATCCGGACCCGTTAACCTCGCAGGCGATGTTTGGCTGCTGGAACGCGAACTAGATGTCCGCTTTCCCCAATACCAAATTGACCCGGCGAAATCGAGAATGCTGTTCACAGAAAAAGGATGGAAAACCATAGTCGGTTTCCAAACCCGAAACCCCATCCACCGGGCCCACGAATACATCCAAAAATGCGCCTTAGAAACAGTAGACGGCTTGTTTCTGCACCCGCTAGTCGGGACGACAAAAGATGACGACATCCCGGCTGACGTGCGGATGCGCTGCTACGAAATTCTGCTAGAAAAATACTATCCAAAAGATCGCGTAATTTTGGCAATTAATCCGGCGGCGATGCGCTACGCCGGGCCGCGAGAAGCAATTTTTCATGCTTTAATTCGCAAAAACTACGGCTGCACTCACTTTATCGTGGGGCGCGATCACGCTGGAGTTGGCGATTATTACGGCACTTACGATGCCCAATATATTTTTGACGAATTTGAGCCGGGAGAATTGGGAATTGTGCCGATGAAATTCGAGCACGCTTTCTATTGCAAACTGACGGAACAAATGGCTACAACTAAAACAAGTCCCAGCACTCCCGAACAACGGGTGCATTTGTCGGGAACCAAGGTACGGGAAATGCTGCGCGCTGGTAAATTGCCGCCGCCGCAGTTTTCCCGGCCGGAAGTCGCGGCAGAATTAGCCAAGGCAATGAATATTTTCAATTACGAGATTTAAATCTTGAACATTGGTGGGGGCGACATTCTGGAGAGTTTTGAATTTTGAGTTTTGAGTTTTAAATGGAAAATTTTCAACTTAAAGCTCAAAAGTTAAAACTTAAAAACTCCCTTAATACGAAAGACTCACAATCTAATTAATTCCCCTAAAATTATTGAGGGGAATTTAACTTAAAATTCAAAACTTAAAATTCAAAGCTATTTAAAAATGGGACTCAAGCGGCGGGAATTTTTACAGCAAGCTGGCCGGGTGCTGGCCGCCATCGGAATCAGCGAGGCCATCTGGCTGCCGTTGGGCGATCGCTACCTCCAAGCCTTAGCGCAGCCGACAGCCAGGAAATTGGCTTTGTTGGTGGGCGTTGACAAATATCCAGACTCGCCCCTGCACGGCTGCGTCACGGATGTGGAATTGCAGCGGGAACTGCTGATATATCGGTTTGGGTTTGTGCCGTCGGACATTCTGACTTTGACTGACGCTCAAGCTACCAGGGAGAATATCGAGACGGCTTTTGTCACTCACTTGACTCAACAAGCAAAACCCGGTGACGTGGTAGTTTTTCACTTTAGCGGCTGCGGTAGTCGAGTCAGCTTTGGTGAGTCTCCCGGAAAAATCCAAAACAGTTTGGTGCCGGCGGATGATGTTTTGCCGTTGTTAGCAAACCGGGCGGTGAACGATATTTTAGAGGAAACGCTGTTGCTGCTGATGCGATCGCTCGCGACAGAAAATGCGATCGCCATCCTCGACACCAGCTACCACTATCGGGGTTTCCCCACAAATGGCAACTTTCGCATTCGCTCCCGCCCCCGCCCCACCATCGGGCAGCCAAGCCTGGGAGAATTAACGTTTGCCGCAGGCCTTAAATCCAGCCAAAATCTCCGTCCTGCGGCCACCGTACTTGCCGCGGGTGCGGATTCCCAACTCGCCGCCGAACAAGAGTGGAACGGATTTACCGCCGGTTTGTTTACCTACGCCCTCACCCAAACTTTGTGGTTGGCAACTCCCGCTAGCAGCTTCAGCGTCAATTTCAGTCGCGCCGCGGGTAATGTCGAGCAAATCGCGGGGTTATCGCAGCAACCGCAAATTCTCAATCACAATTTAACAACCGCGCCGGCGGTGAATTTTTCAAATTTAATGTTGAATTCCCCTGCATCTGACGGCGCTGTAACGGCGGTGGAAGAGGGGGGCAAAACTGTGCAGTTGTGGCTGGGCGGTTTGTCGCCGGGGGTTTTGGAGTGCTGCGGGGGTTCTGTGTTTGCTGTGGATTCCTCCGAGGGCGCGAGGCTTTTGCTGCGGGGACGCACGGGCCTCTCTGCTAAAGCCCAAGTTGTAGATGGGTCTGCTTCAACAAACGGCGAATTAACAGCCGGCGAATTGGTGAGGGAAGAAATTCGGGTATTGCCGCGAAACATCGGTTTGACAGTAGCTTTGGACTCAGGTTTGGAACGCATCGAGCGCGTGGACGCCACCAGTGCTTTCGCGACTGTGCCACAAGTTTCGGCGGTAGGCAGCGAGCAATTGGCTGACTGTCGGTTTGGCAGAGTCCCGGAAACGACTAAAGTCGAAACCGTCTCGCCTCACGAGCCTGCTTTGTATCAAAGCCGTTACGGTTTGTTTTCTTTGGCTCAAATACTGATTCCCGATACTGAGGGCGACGGGGGAGAAGCAGTCAAGGTGGCTGTGCAGCGCTTGACTCCGCAGTTGAAAGCGCTGCAGGCTGGGAAGTTGCTGCGGCTGACTGTCAATGAGGGGTCTTCGCGCCTGAAGGTGCGGGCGGTTCTGGCAACTCTGGCACCGCAAGCGCGGGCTGTGGCGCAGCGAGAGCCGGTGCGAGCCGGCGGTGATTATCGGCTGGAACCGTTGAGCGGGGAAAGTGAGAAATCAGCCAATGCTCATATACTAAGTCTGGGCAAAAGCAGCCGAATCCAGTGTAGATTGTATAACGACAGCGATCGCCCGGTTTATTTTGCGGTGTTTTGCACGGACAGCGCGGGACGGCTGTCCGTGCTCGGCGCTGAGGGCAAAGATTCTTCTGTGGGGGGGATGTCGCGGGCGATCGCTCCTGGGGAGAATTTGACCGTGCCGGCGGCTGAGGCGATCAGGTGGGCGGTATCGGGACCGATCGGACTTGCAGAAACTTTCATTATATTTAGTGAGAGTCCCTTCGCTCAAACTCTAGCTGCAATAGAAGCCGAAATGCAGCAAACGAGGGATGCCCTGCCAATTCGAGTGCTATTGAATCCTTTAAATGTGGCGCGGGCGGTACTCGAAGATTTGCACGCGGCTAGCATTCCGGGGGTGCAGAAATTGGGGATTTCCACTGATGATTTGGCTTTGGATGTGAATGTTTGGGCAACTCTGAGTTTTGTTTATCGGGTGGTTTAATTTCGGAATGGGGACTTGGGAATGTTTTCTACAACATACCTCTTGCAAAAGTCTTTTTAATAGACTTGCATTGCATCAGTCTTTGATTGATACAGAAACCGCAGATGTCAGGCAGATAAACACAGATAAACGCAGATAATTGAAGGCATTGAGAGCTTGGGAATGCCAGAGGTACAATCAAATTTTCACAGCGGGCGGGACACCCACAAGAAAAAATAATTTTTGTGGGATGTTGGATAGTCCGTCTTAGTTATTTTTGCAATTTTGTCTAACCTATAATCTGAATCTATCCGAGTACGAAATCGATATTCATTTCCCAATCCGGAAATGCTAGAGGCGAAACTTTTTGACTGCGCCAAAACTTTTGGATTAAGCTGTAACCGTTGGGTGTCCGCTGGCGGTAGACTTCTAAGCATTGTGCTTCTAAATCTACTAGCCAAACTTCTTGAATGAGCGATCGAGCGTAAATCAGAACTTTCACTTCTCGATCGTAATCCACCGTACTATCAGATACCTCTATCAACAGCAAAACTTCTGACGGTGTAGGATGTGCCGTTGAATAGTAATCTGCACGGGGTTGCAGCAATACTACATCAGGTTGAGGTTCGGTGCGATCGCTCAACTGGATGGGGTTTTGCACATCCAGAAAAGCCCGGTTAGTGGGAATTTCGCTGAACATTCCAATGAATCGTCTCACACAGGAAGCATGACGAGTTCCAATTGCTGCCTTTTGGATCAGTTCTCCTTCTATCAGTTCTACCCGATCGCCCTCAGAAAGAATACCCGCTTTGGTCATTAAATGATATTCTTCTACGCTCAACAACCTTTTGAGTAATTGCACTGCCATAACCCACCGCGCTGCTAATTATTTTTAAAATTGTAGTCGATCGGCAAAGGCAGAAGTTATGTTCATCGGCCCTGGGTAATTGGTAACTTGTAAGTTGTCGTGCATTTAATTTGTATACTTATTTTCATTGAAACTATTGTGGGGCGCTGCTCCTAGCCCGCCCCAAAGTTAAGTTTAAATGCACAACAGCTTACTACCCTTCAACTGTCAACTGTCAACTGTCAACTGTCAACTGTCAACTGTCAACTGTCAACTGTCAACTGTCAACTGTCAACTGACTTATAAAGCTTTTCTACCATTTGAGCCAAGCGTTTCATAGCAGTTTCAATCTCATCATTTGTTGCAGTCAAACTGATGCGTAAACACTCATGTTTGTGCTGCCAATCTTCCCGCAAACCGGGGAAGAAAGAACTTCCTGGCACGACAATGACTCCAACTTTCTTCAACTCTTGATACAGTTCCCAATCAGTCATTGGCAAATCTTTCAGCCACAACCACGCGAAAATTGCTCCTTCGCCCCGGTGCAAAAACCACGGCAAATCTTTCGGCATTGCTTGTTCTAGGGTGGTTTCTACGATCGCAAATTTGCTTTGATAGTATGGCCGAATTACGTTAATCGAAATATCGGCAAGAGCGCCGGAAGCAATGGCACGAGTTGCGATCGCCTGTCCGTATCTTGGCGAATGAATGCACATATTGGTCTGAAAACATTCTAATATTTGAATGATTTTTTCATCGCCGATCGCAATTCCGATTCTTTCACCCGGTAATCCGGCTTTCGACAAACTCATACAGTGCACGATATTGCCCCCAAAAATCGGCGTCATTTCGGTAAAATTCAAGGAGGGGAAGGGAGGGCCGTAGGCGGAATCAACGAACACCGGCGCGTCAAAAGCGGCCGCTAAATCGGCAATTTTCTTAACTTCGTCGTCGCTGAGAACGTTGCCGGTGGGGTTGCAGGGACGGGAAAAAATGACGCAACCGGTGGTTTGGTCGATCGACAATTGGCTGAAATCCGGGCGGTATTTGAACCTGTGAGCACTCGCATCAATATCGAGGGTGGGTTTGCAGGCGACTACCGCTTCGGGAATCAAGCTAACGCCGCCGTAACCCGTGTAGTCTGGGCTCAGCGGTAGGACGATCTTTTTAAGGCTACCCCCCCTAGCCCCCCCTTGGTAAGGGGGGGATTGATTAGCCGTTGCCCCCCCTTGGTAAGGGGGGGATGGGGGGGGTGCGGTGTAGCCGCCGAAAGCGTTGGCTGCGTAGAAATAGATCGATTGACTGCCGGGGGTAATTAGGATATTGCGATCGGTCAAATTCAGTCCGTAACGCTGGTTAAAATCCGTCAATACCGCATCGATAAACGGCTGATAACCCTGACTGGAACCGTAGCGACAAACCACCTCGCCGTATTCCGGGCTCGCCAAAAGTTCCGCAGTGCAGTCGCGCCACAACTGCTCGACTTCCGGCAAAATCACTGGATTTCCCGCGCTCAAATTAATAAACTCTTGCCCGCTGCCGGCTCTGAGAGTTTCAATAATATCTTTCATAATTGCCCGAACTCCCGTGAGGTGGGACATTTGAGCGCCAAATTGAGTAAGGGCAGGGTTCATGGTAAATGCAGCGACAAAGATAGAAGTTTAGTTTATCTATAATAACTCCAGTCGCAGGCGTTAGCGTAGCTTGTCTGGGGTATGGGTTGTCGATCGAGCATCTGATTAATGCAATAAACTCGATCGCACAGCATTTTGTTTTTCCCCTGTGCACCGGATCATCAGATTCTCGGCATTTGTGGAGTCCTATCGATCGAACTGTTTTTTTGCCTGAAAATTAGAGAACGGGGCAGCACTATCCAATTCAATAGTTTTGGTAAGATTTCACGCCGCCGCGCCACATGAATTGCCGATACTTGACAGCAACCATTGGCAGAATCTAAGATTAGCACTATATCCCGATCGCAACAGAATTTTATGGGCTCCTGTTACTGCTATAATTGCAGGTTTAATCCAGCCTCAAGAATCAGATTTGTTGCTAGCTCATCTTCATGATTCGCGGTTTGCTGACAGCGGTGCATTTAATCATCAATCCAACTAAAGCCCAGATACCTCGTAACCTCGCCCTTTCAGTGGGGTTACATCACAAATACGTACATCCAAAGGCAAATTAACAGCCGTAAATTTTAACAAAACAATGACATACTTTCCGCTTACAGAATACGAGCAACTTACAGATCCTAAAGCCAAAGCAGTGTACGAAGAAATCTTGACAGACTTGGGGTTTGGCATCGTCCCCAACCTGTTCAAGTCAATGGCAATCAACCCTGACCTATTAGAAGCAAATTGGAAAAAATTCCGGGGAACAATCCTGCAAGGAGACTTACCCCGCACGCTGAAAGAAATGGTCGGCGTCGCTATTTCCCAATCAAATAATAGCGAGTACGCTCTCCAAGTTCACCTGCACGGATTGTCAGCCTTGGGGATGAGCGAAGAACTACTGCGAACTCTAGTTTCTGACTTTGCCAACTGCCCTTTGCCAAAACGTGATAAAGCCGTAATTACCTTTGGCTTGCTGGCTGCTACAAAACCCCTGGAAATGACAGAAGCCGATTACCAAAACCTGCGGGATTTAGGACTTGATGATTCAGAAATCTTTGAGATTATTGCGACAGCAGACTTGTTTAGCTTTGTCAACCGATATACCGATTCAATTGCCCTCGAAATTGATGCTTTGTAATCTATATCTCATACCCATATTATGGGCGAGCGGCTAGAAGATCAAGATCGAGAAGAACTTCTGTTGACAGCCCGCCGTTTGTTAGCAGAAGCTCAAGCGCTTTCCATCCGCATTTCCGCCGTCAACGAAGTTGCCACTGCCATTAACCGCACCCTCGATCTCAATCAGATTTTGCGGGTAGTAGGCAAGCAAGCCAAATGGCTGCTCGACTTTGAACACTGTAGCGTTTGCCTGCACAGCACTAACGCTTGCACGACCTTATTTGGCAAGCATATCCCTGTAGATATTGCTGCCCTACCAGAGGGCGGCCCTATTAACAAGGCTTTCACAACACGTCAACCTCAATTAATTCAAGAAGCGGGTGCTACTACTATTTTGTCTCCCTACGCTTCGCAAATTATCATTCCTTTGGAAAGCGAGGGTAAGGTTTTAGGAACAATTAATTTTGCCACAACTAAGCCGCGAGCTTACACTCAAGAAGATATGCGGATTGGCTATCTTTTGGCTTTGCAACTATCCTCAGCCATCCGCAACGCCGAACGCTTTAAAGAGATAAATAGGCTGTATTCCGATCTCGATGCCGAAAAGCACAAATCTGACCAGCTACTGTTCAACGTGCTCCCGCTTGAAATTGCCGAGGAACTCAAAAATAACGGCAAAGTGGAACCAGTTTATTATGATTGCGTATCAGTTTTATTTACTGACTTTCAAGGCTTTACTGAGTTATCTGAAAAAATGACGCCGCGAGAGTTGGTTGACGAACTAGACTATTGTTTTTCTTATTTCGATCGCGTTATGGATAAATACTATATGGAAAAGTTGAAAACTATTGGCGACAGCTATATGTGTGCGGCGGGAATTCCTGTCCCTAGGGCAACACACGCCCTTGACGCTGTACTTGGGGCTCTAGAAATTCAACAGTTCCTGGAGCTGCGAAAAATGCAGAAAGCTCAACAAAAAATCCCTTATTGGGATTTCCGCATCGGTATTCATTCAGGCCCAATACTTGCTGGGGTAATTGGCAATAAGAAGTTTGCCTATGATGTCTGGGGAGATACAGTTAATACTGCATCTCGGATGGAATCTTCCGGCGTACCTGGAAGTATCAATATCTCTCACGCAACGTTTGAATTAGTTAGAGATTTTTGTGAATGCGAATACCGAGGAAAAATTCATGCTAAAAATAAGGGTGAATTGGATATGTATTTGGTTCGTAATCTTAAATAAATTGGGGAATGGGGAATGGGGAATGGCTAACCGAGCCGTTATACCATTTTAGATTTTAGATTTTAGATTGGGGAATTACTGATTACTAAGCTGAGGCGCATCTAAATTTGACAATCAAATTCGAGCAAATTCTTGTGGGGTGGGCGTCCCGCCCGCCCAAAAATACAATTTAGATGCGTAGCAGCTTACCACGGTTTGGATCACTGGCTTACAGTTGCACTTTTTTTAACCGGTGTTAGATATTGAAATTCAACTCAACTATGAACGGAGAATATATCGCTTGAAGTTTTTTCTCAGGCGATCGGTATTGTTTCGCAGTGTCCCCAAGCTATATTAAAATGATCGAGTTGTAGATTTTGATTTTTAATTATTTATGCGTATTTGGCAAGCAGATTTTTACCGCCGCCCTCTCCAAGACGAAACTGGTAAACCACTCTGGGAACTCTTAATTTGCGAATCGGAAGGCAGCTTTCCATTTAGCGCTGTTTGCCGTCAGTCGGAAGCAAATTCTAATTGGCTAGCTTCGCAGTTGCAGCAGCAAGCTCAAACCCAAAATTTGCCCGACTTGATTGAAGTATTTAGGCCTCAGTCTCTGAGCTTAATCCAAGCTGCGGGCAAAGTTTTGGGTGTCAAGGTGGAAGCGACTCGGCGCACTACGGCTCTGAAATTGCTGCTGCAACAACGCGCCAAAGAATATTTGAGTATGCCTAATTATACGGGTGAAACTTATAGCGCGATCGCCCTCGACTCGCCGCCGCCCGTGCCCTTACCCGAAAACCTCTGGGGCGATGGCTGGCGTTTTGCTTCCCTACCCGCCGGCGACATTGAAGATGCTTTTCAAGGGCGTCCCCTGCCAATTTTGGAAATGCCAGAATTGCTGTTACCGCTGAATTTGGGCTTGGCTTCAACAGTACCCGTACCAGGAGTGGTGATTGACGGCGGACGCCAGTCTATGCGCTTGGCTAGATGGCTTCAGGATGCCAAACCTTTTGCTTTGAATTATATTGCTGGAGCTCCCGACGGATTGATATTGGAAGCTGGGTTAGTAGATAGGTGGGTTGTGGCTACTTTTGAAGATAGCGAGGTGAAAGCCGCGGCCCAAATTTACCAACAGCGTAAGCAATTAAGTAAAGGATTACATTTTTTGTTAGTCCAGCCAGATGATAGTGGCATGACTTATACAGGCTTTTGGCTGTTGAATTTTGATCGATAATAAGATGTAAATAATATTATTTGTGATGTCGAGGGTTCGCGCGCCTAAAAATAGTAAAACACCGCCCGAACTCAGTTCCCGCCGATACATACTCAAGCACAAATTTTAAAACAGCTTCTTGAGCTAACAAGAGATAGTGCGACCCATTTATTCTACAACTAAAATCAAGCCGTTTTGGATGCCCTGACAAACTCGGTTAATGTGACACTGGTCTTTTTCGTTCAGACCTTTCTGGGCTAGCATTGCTGATTTCAGTAGCCGTCTGTCAAGGGGGGTAATTTGACGAAAAGCAAAGATGCGCTGGACGATCGCCTCGATCGAGATTTTGGGGAGGTTAGCAGAGCTGACTGTCATGGTCTTAACACGCTAAAAATAAGTAACAGAACTATGTACCTTTATTTTTAAAGATTTTGTGAAGCTACTTTGTGATTATAATCACATATATTTTGTGACAAAATAGTGTATGTAGGGTGACTTTTGTCACCAAATCTTCAATTATCTTTACGCCAACTTAACGATGGCCCGATAGAATCACTGTGGTAAAACTCAAGCAGAGGGTAAAAATGGCACAAGCAAAAATCGGAATTATCGGCGGCAGCGGTTTGTATAAAATGGAGGCCCTCAAGGATATTGAAGAGGTGAAAATTGATACACCTTTTGGATCCCCATCGGATGCCGCAATTGTGGGAACATTGGACGGTACGCCAGTAGCATTTCTGGCTAGACATGGCCGCAACCACACTTTTTTGCCCTCAGAAGTGCCGTATCGCGCAAATATTTATGCAATGAAGAGTTTGGGAGTTGAGTATTTAATCTCAGCGTCGGCGGTTGGTTCCCTCAAAGCTGAGGCGAAACCTTTAGATATGGTAGTGCCCGATCAGTTTATTGATCGTACAAAAAATCGAGTTTCTACCTTTTTTGGAGAAGGAATAGTCGGTCACATCACATTCGGCGATCCGGTTTGCGGCGAATTGGCAAAAGTGTTGGCAAGTGCGATCGAGTCCTTGAACCTCCCCGACGTTACCCTGCACCGGGGCGGCACCTACGTCTGCATGGAAGGCCCCGCATTTTCCACAAAAGCAG
Source organism: Microcoleus sp. N9_A2 (assembly GCF_036701775.1). Classification (NCBI taxonomy): domain Bacteria; kingdom Bacillati; phylum Cyanobacteriota; class Cyanophyceae; order Oscillatoriales; family Microcoleaceae; genus Microcoleus; species Microcoleus sp. N9_A2. The sequence continues at coordinate 128,098 of NZ_JAUBRH010000012.1, forward strand.
AATCCCACCTTTACCGCAGTTGGGGGGCGACAGTCATCGGGATGACAAATTTGCCCGAAGCAAAATTAGCCAGAGAAGCAGAAATTGCCTACGCAACTTTAGCATTAGTCACCGATTACGACTGCTGGCACGAAGATCACGACAGCGTAACAGTAGAAATGGTAATAGCAAATTTGCACCGCAATGCAGAGAATGCTCAAAAAGTCATTCAAGAAACAGTCCGTAGACTAACAGAAAATCCCCCCGTTTCCGAGTCGCATTCAGCTTTGAAATATGCAATTCTGACTCGGCTGGATCAAGTGCCGGCCGCAACTAAGGAGAAAATGGGTTTGTTGTTGCAGAAATATTTGTAGGTTCGCAAAAAGTTCTACGAAACTCGGTTTCTCGCTACCTTACAAAGTCTGGGTACAGGCTAATCTCAGAAACCGGGTTTCTTGCTAGATTTTTCGTACTCACCGAAATTATTCGTAGAAACCCGGTTTCTCGCTACTTACAAAGTCTTGGTGTACGCTAATCTTAGAAGCCGGGTTTCTTACACCTAATCTCAGAAACCGGGTTTCTTCCTAGATTTCTCGTACTCCACCGAAATTATTCGTAGAAACCCCGTTTCTCACTATCCACGCCCCACGTATTAACTTATCAATTGCTTGAATGCCTCATGTTCGCGAATCTTCTCCAAATCAGCTTCACTTTTTGCCAACTCTTTACACACATTCGGATTGAGATTGAGGGCGCGCTTTAAATTTTCAATGGCTAATTCTATTTTACCTTGTAGCGCATAACATCGGGCTTTATTGTACCAAATTCTGTAAAAGTCAGGTCGGATTTTAGCAGCATTTTCATAAGAATCAATCGCAGCTTCGTACTTTTGCAATTTTGAGAGTGCAACGCCTCGATTGTTCCAAGCGTCCGTATAATCATTTTTGATTTGTAGGGCTTGATTGTAAGAAATTACTGCTTGTTCGTACTCCTGCATTTTGGAAAAAGCAACGCCTCTGTTGTTCCAAGCATCGGCGTAATCGGGTTTGGCTTGAATTGCTTGTTCGTAACAGCCGATCGCCTCCTGGTACTTCTGCAACTCCAACAATACTACGCCTCGGTTGTTCCAAGCGTCGGGATATTGCGGGCGAATTGTCGTAGCTTGTTCGTAGGAGGCGATCGCCTCTGGATACCGCTGCATTCTCGTGAGCACTACTCCTCGGTTATTCCAAGTATCGGCTAAATCCGGCTGAATTTGCAGGGCCTGATCGTAAGCTGCGATCGCATCTTGATAACGATTTTCAAAGAAACAAGCATCTCCCTGTTTAGCGTAGTCGCTGGCCGTCAATAACTGTTGGTAATTGCCATAGTTAACCGGAGCAAATTCTTGAATTTGGGCATCGGGGAATAAAAGGTCTGTTTCTGCCTCTGCCGGGTGACTTTGGTGTTGAATTTCGCCTAAGATAGTTTCAGCGTCGGAAATTAATAGTTTTAATTGAGAGATTGTATCGTAATGGAGACTTTCAATTTCTTGGCGAGCAATTGTTGTCTGCTTGGATAATTTGCTCAATAGAAACCAAACACCGACTCCGGCTGCTGTCGGAAACAAAGTTAGGGCAATTATCAGCCCGTTCAGCATTACCGCCGTGCGCCCGAAAGCAATGTCAACTTCTTCTTGAACTCGATCGCGAATTTCTTCTTTAAGTTGCTGCTGTGGGAATTCCTGCTGAATTAACAGTGCTGCCCTCGGTTCAGAGGCAGAAACGCTACTGGCGCAGACTAGAATAGTCGAAAGGGCGATCGGGCTAATACTTTTTCTAAAGATACTTGACAAACGCATTGCCTTAGTGATACGCACCTGAGTTGCGATTTCCATGTGTCAAGAGATGCTGATAACGATGATCCCAGACTAGCCCATTTGTTCAAAAACTATTAAATACAGGATATCTGTTGTGCAGTCCCCTCCGATCAAATTGCTGACGCAAGAATTGCTAGACGAAGTTGCCGCTTCCTCCCGCCGCAGTCCCCGCCAGCGACAAAACTACAATTTCCACGATTTGTCAGAAAAGGTGCAGCGGTTTGTCAACGTGCTGCAACCGGGCACTTACGTCCGCCCTCACCAACACCTGCGCGCGCCGGAAGTTAACGGTTTTGAGTTTTTCGCAGTGATTCAAGGAGAAGTGGGTATTCTTATTTTGAACGAAAACGGTCAAATCCTGCGCTCCCTGCGAGTCAGCGCGGCCGGCCCGACTCGCGCTGTCGAACTGCCAGAGGGCACTATTCACACGTTAGTAGCTTTGACACAGGATACTGTGATTTTGGAGTTCAAGGAAGGGCCTTACGAAGTGGCGGCGGATAAAGATTTTTTGGCAAGTTTTCCGGCTGAGGGAACTGCGGCGGCGCGAGAATTAGTCCTGATTTGGGAAGCAGAATTTAAATAAGAAGGAAGAAGGAAGAAGGAAGAAGGAAGAAGGAAGAAGGAAGAAAATTAATGGTTTCATCAATTAAGAACGTGCTAACCCTCGATCGCAGTTGACTAACTAATGACTGACTACTGTCAACTGTCAACTGTCAACTGTCAACTGACTGATGAATCTAATTGTCGTCATCCGATTGTATAAATCCGGGGCGGTGCGAATGATTTTTCTCAGGAGCTCATCCGTCACCCAAAAGACGAGGGGAAACGAAAATGTTTTGCTGAATTCGCTGCATAATAGGTTGGTAGAAACGAGCAATCGATCGATCGCCTCCACTGATTCCAAACCGAGGAGCATTAAAGCTGGAGGCTTTTCGCCGTCTATTTCTGCTGCGATTGTCGTGTAGAGAGTTGTCGCCGATTTCGGCAAAAACAGTTGCCGCGGTTGCACGGGACAATTTGCTTGCAGCCGATCGACTATTTGCTGCCGCAAAGCCAGCGAGTTGCAGTTAACTAAAACGAAAGAAAAGTAACCTTGGGAAAGACGCAGCGCCCGAATTAAAGTTGAGAACGACCGCTCGTTATATTTAGCTGAGTCGTACTTAGCTGCATCGTCTTTAGCTGTATTTTCTGAGCTTTGCTCGATAAACATAAATTGCATATTTTTTATCTAGTTTTAGAGATTTTCTAGATTAAATTATGTTTTTAAAGAAAATCTGAATATCTGAAATTTATTTTTCCTTAAAAACATTCAGGTCACTATAGCACGGTTTTAAATTAATATCAATAGTCCGATCAAAATAGTCCGATCGACTGATTTGGCTTGAACCACTCAAACAGCACCTGCGACAGCACAACAAAAGAATAGCCGCAGGCAGAAGAAAGAAGCATATTTCGCATGGGTTTCAGCAATGAATAACGTTCTAAATATCTGGCACGATTGCTAGATTAAATGTAATTTAAAATACAAAAAAATCACCTAAAATTCTCAGCCAGCGGCAAAGTAAACCAAAAACTTGCCCCAGCACCGGGAGTGCTAATTACCCCAATTTGGCCGCCATGAGCGCCAATAATTTGCCGACAAAGATAGAGGCCCAAACCCAAACCAACCGAGTGTCGGGATTGATCACCCCTAACGTAAAGGTCAAAAAGATGTTCGCACTGTTCCGGCAATATTCCCGCCCCGTCATCTTCGACGGTACAGTAAATCATCCTACTTCCGGGATTGGGGATTGGGGATTGGGGATTGGTAATGGGAGATTGTGGATTGGCAATCGGTAATTTGTCGATGTTTTGTTTTGCTGTCCTTTGATTTATAATTAATTTACCCGCCTTGATTACTTGAGCCGAAACTGTTAAATTTAGTTCCGGCAGATTGTGTTTCAAAGCATTAGCAATTAAATTAGAGAACACACGCCACAACTGAGTTTTGTCAGCATTCACGGCTGGCAAATCATCCGGCACCAAATTTTTAAAAGTAGCTTTACCCTCATTCATTAAAGGCTCCAAATCGGTCGCAGCAGCTTCAACTACAGCCCTCAAATTAACCGATTCGCAGTGCAAAACCAAACCACGCAATTCCCCGGCGTGGACTTCCAACAGCGAATTTATCAAGCGCAATTGCTGCTCGCTACCTTGAATCATCCGCTCCAAAATAGAACGGGGAATTGCGATCGAATCCCCAGGTTTCGTCTGCCAATTTTTTAGCACCATTAACATTCCAGCCACCGGGTTTCGCAAGTCGTGAGAAAGAGCGTGGATAAACAGCCGCAGCGATTCTTGTGCCTGTTTGCGCTGCGTGATATCCTCAATTAAACCCTCATAATAAAGCAGGGAGCCAGTGCTGTCCCGTACCGCCCGCGCCTTCTCAGAAATCCAGACAATACTGCCGTCACAGCGGTAAATTTTAGATTCAAAATCCGATACTGTGCCGCTTTCCTCGATCGATCGCAAAAACTCATTTCTGCGAGACGGATCGACATACAACTGCCGCTCAATATCAGTAAACTTTGCCGTCACTTCTTCCGGGGAATCGCAGCCGTAAATCCGCGCCAAAGCTGGATTTGCAGTAATATAACGACCATCGGGAGTGCTTTGAAAAATTCCCTCGCCGGCATTCTCAAAAATGCTGCGGTACTTCGCCTCCGCCACCTCCAACTGCTGGTAAGCAGATTCCAACTCACGCCTGGTACTAAACTCTTTCCGTTGCAGACATTCGTACCAATAAACCGACAAATCGCAAATCAAACAAATCCAAAACAAATATAAGTACAACCCGGTCAACTTAAAAGGAGTATACTTAGCAAAACTTAGATTTAAAACCAAATTTATCCCGACGTGGCAACACAAAACGCCGAGTTGAGAAATCAGGTGCAGACGCCAGCGGACGGGCATCAGCGTAGCTTGGATCAGAAACGCTAAAATCCAGGTAAAAATTGGTAATTCCCCGGCTTGTGCGACAGCTAGCCCAACCTGTACAACTACCGTCAGCGACCACGAAAAACCCAAAAATAGTAAACCGGGATAGCGCTGTCCAAAGGAGGTTTTTTGCAACACAAAACAGGTCAATAAACCCAATTCTACAGCAGCGCTCGTGTACAAATAAACACTTTTAAACTCCTGGCGAGCGAAGAATCTTTCGCCCAGAAAATAGACAGTTATTGTGAAGGCAAAAAAGATGGCAATTCCGACAGCAGGGCGCAGCCGATCTCGGAGGAAGCGATCGCGCCACACCTCATAAACCGTTAACGCCTGAACTGATTTTGCATTGCCCAAATAGCTCATAACATTTTAGATTTTAGATTTTAGATTAAAGAATTGACAAAGATCGATCGTCCGAGTTAACAGCAGGTAGCGAAAACCAGAAAGTCGAACCACCGCCGGGAGTGCTTTCGACGCCGATTTCGCCGCCGTGAGCTTTGATAATTTGCTTGGAGAGGTACAAGCCCAAACCCAGCCCTGTTAATTGTCGGCTATTAGGGTCGTGAACGTAAAGTTCAAATAGAGATTCCTGCTGTTTGGCGCTGATTCCCACTCCATTATCTGTTACAGTACAGCGAACCATTTTTACGGTGAATCCGGGCAATTTGCTGCCGATATTGCCAATTTGACCCTGATAGCGGGGCATTTTGCAACTGCCGTCGAGGTTAAATTTGGCCAGGGTTTCCTGATTTTTCTGGGTGGTTTCGCCTATCCTAGGACGATCGCCCGCAGTAGATATCCGGTTAGCGATACAGCGGCCAAGCGGATTATTGGGCGATGTTAAAACCTGTGAATTTTCTTCATAACTTAGCGCTGTTTCAACTGCAATTACCTCGGCTTTAAAAGTGATATTGACTCCCGGAGGATTGTGTTTAATAGCATTAGTCAACAGATTTTCTAGCACCCGCTGCAAGTGTTTGCTGTCGGCCTTGACTTGTAGCAAATCCACTGGTATTTCCTGAGTTAAAGTTGCTTGATTTTTTGCCAACATCGGTTCTAAATCGGCAACAATGGCTGAAGCTAAAGACGGCAAATGCAGCGGTAAAGTATTGAGAACAATACCTTTGACCTCGCTAGCGTGAGCTTCGAGTAGGGCATTAACCATAGTCAACTGGTGTTCGCTGGCTTGAACAATCCGCTGCAAAATCGATCGAGAAACCGGAACATCCTGTAGAGAGTCAGAGGCCGATTTGTTGAGCAAATTTTTCAGCAGTATTAACATTCCCATAACTGGAGTGCGGAGATTGTGAGAAACTGCGTGCAAAAATAGGTCTTTCAGGCAGTTGCTTTCTTGCAGTTCGTGCATTTTTTGCTGTAGTTGGCGGGTGCGTTCCTCCACTTGAGATTCCAAGTTGGCGTTGAGAGCTTTTACCTGCTGCAAAAGTTGGGCTTGCTGGAGAGCGATCGCCACTTGGGTAGCAAGTTTTTCCAACAAATCAATTTCAAATTCCTGCCACTGCCGGGGCCCAGAGCACTGGTTGACGGCCAAGATCCCGAACAATTCATCTCCCAGGACGATCGGCACATTTAACGTCGCCCGAATTTGATAGTCGCTGTATAATTCGACAACTCGATCGGCCCCTTGCACCGTAGCAGCATCGGAGACAATTCGGACGCGGTTGTTAGCATAAAAAGTTTTCTGCGCTTCGAGGTGATTCTCGTCAGTGAGCACCAACCCCAAAATAGAACGGTATTGGACACCGACAGACTCAGCGACAATTTTACCGTACACCGGGCTAGGAAGATTTACCCCGTCCGCGTCCACAATACCGATGAAAGCGCGATCGGCCTTGAAAAATTTCCGGACTTCGGCAACAGTAGTATTGAGAATTTCTTCGAGGTCGAGGGAGTTGCGAATTCGCAGGGCGATTTCTGAGAGCAAGCGATCGCGATCGGAGGACGCTCGCAAAGCCACTTCCGCGCTGTGGCGTTCGGTAACGTCTTGCACTGTGGCGGAAATGACGTTTGAGTTAATTGCCGACTGTTCGCAGACAGTACGCACTCCGCCGTCTGGAAGCACGATCCGGTAATCAATGCAATAAGGTTTGCGCTCAAACATAGCTTGAGACTGCGATCGCGCCACCAATTCTCGGTCTTCTGGATGTACGGCTTGCAAAAAAACTTCTGGTGTCGGTTTGACAGTTCCCGGAGCAAAACCCAAGAGGCGGTAAAGTTCGTTTGACCACCGCAATTCGATATTGGATATATGATGTTCTGCGGATTCTTCGGAGTTGTCAGTGGCTGTGAGGGCGGCGCAATTTAAATCCCAATTTCCCAACTGAGCGATGCGCTGAGCGTTGGCTAAACTAGCTTCGCGATCGCGCAGCATGGCGGCCGTGCGGCGCACCTCCACCAGTGCTTGCTGGCGTTCTGCTACGGTGGCAGCCAACATCAGAGCCACAAGGGCGATCGTACCGGTAAAAGCTTGTAAAAATAAAACCGCCTGTTTGAGATTATCGCTTTTGGCCAAAAACGGGCCGCCTCCCTGCACTGCTCCCCAAATCGCGATGTAAGACACGATCGAATAAGCAAAAATCGCTCCCGCCGATTGAAACCGCAGGGCAGCCCAAACTATCAGAGGAAAAGGCAGATACTCCAGCGGATACTGAGCGATCGCCGCTTGTGTTTTTGAGCAAAAAAACAGCCAGCTCACGCTCAGCAAGAGAGTCAGCCACAGCGCTATTTCTGAATAATTAATAATTAAAAATAATAGATTATAACGGTTTTCAGTTGCAGAAAATGTGTGGCTGCGATTAGTAATTGGTAGTTGATTATTCTCTCTGTTAAAAAATGTGATAAAAGATGAAATAATAGGTTTTTTTAGTGGAGATTTAAAATTATTAACGGCGTGCTTTAAAGTCAGCAGCACTGGCGTCACAATCAAAATTCCCATGCCGTCTCCGAGCCACGTAGTCCACCAGTTCCGAGGGAAATTGCTCCACTGAGCCCAACCAAAAATGCACGTACCCAAGTTGCCGAGGATAGAGCCGAGGAAAGTAGACCCGATGACAGCGCCCGCTACCAAAGCCAGAACATCTCGCAGTCGATCGAGTTTGGTAGAAAATCCGCTCCAAGTCAGCAAAGCCTCTCCAGCCAGCGCTTGCAGGGTGACGCTAAAGGCCGATGTGGCAATGACAGCCGACGGTATACCGGCGGTAGAGTTTAACAGCACCGAACCGAGGGCAATTCCCGGCCACATCCGTCGCCCTTGCAGTAGCAGTGCCGTTAGAGCAATACCGGCTGGCGGCCACACGGGGGAGGGTTCGGCTTTCACCAGTCCCAGCATCGACGCTGCGAGTTTTCCGGTAACAAAGTAGGCCAGGGCCAGGATGCCGGTGTACAGAAGCATTCGAGTGCGGGGGTTGAGCAATTTCATGTTTAGTGCGATCGAATCCTCCATTCCTAGTTTTTAATTTAGGCGGCTTTGGGGCGATCGGGCTTCCTCCTGACGAATCACCTGACTGGGGGAGTTGACTGTTGACTGTTGACTGTTGACTGTTGACAACTGCCTACTGACAACTGCCTACTGACAACTGACTACTTACTACTGACTACTTACTACTTACTGCTTAAAATCCAAAACTCCGCTTACCATCCGGCTTAACAGTCAGCCAATTGGTCTTTGCCATTGCCAATTGTTCCTCAGAAACTGTAGCGTTCGTAAGATTCGCCCCGCACAAATTTGCTCCCCGCAAATTCGCCTTAGTCAAATAAGCCCCCGTCAAATCAGCACCTCGGAAATCCGCGCCTTCAAAATTGGCAGTGCTGCAATAAGCCTCAGTCAAATTAGCATCTCGCAAATTCGCCTGAATTAACCTCGCGTGACCCAAATTCGCCCCCGACAAATCCGCTGCTTGCAAATTTGCCTTCACCAACCTAGCCTGATAAAAATTACTTCCCGCTAACTGCACTTTTTGCAGTTGCAAACCCGACAGTTCGCAGTCAGCAAAATCGCGCTTGCCTTTAAAATATGCCGATCGCAAGCTGTTGGTGTCCCACTTAGGAGCAACTTTCGATAGCTTTGACGCTGCTAAATTGTCGCTAGAAGGTCCAACGGTTCCGAAAGTTCTGCCGGACTCAGCCAGACTTCGGGAAACTCTCGGCTGCATCCCCGTGTTCCCGGATTGGCTGAAGGAAGTTCTACCAGCGCGGGTGTGGTTCGATCGTAAATCTTGATTACTTTTGCTCCTCGGCGGTGACCACGAAGAACCCTCGTCATTAAATATTGTCGGTTCTTCAACAGTACGAGAAGAGCCGTTGAATTGAGTTGCCAAGCCATCGACAAGACTTGGGTCTTCAAATTCGCCAGAGAGAGCTCTGAGGACATCTGCTGCCGATTGGAAGCGGTGACCAACCATCGGCTTCAGCATTTTATGGAGAATCCGCGCAAAATTTGGACTCACCTGAACGTGTGGCTGCCAAACAATTTCGCCTGTTACTCCATCAAAATCTAAATCCTTGGGCGATTTTCCTGTCAGCAAGTACAAGCAAGTCATGCCCAAGGCGTAGATGTCGCTGGCAAATATCGGCCGCAGCGCCATTTGTTCCGGGGGAGCGAAACTAAATGTGCCGACTGAAAATTTCGTGTTGGCGCCTTGGTCGGCGGGGTCTAATAATAGGGTTTGGCTAACTTGGTCTTTTACCGCTCCGAAGTCAATCAGAACTAAGTGGCTGTCTTGAACTCGGCGAATAATATTGGCGGGTTTGATGTCTCTGTGAATTACTCCTTGGCTGTGGATATATTGCACTACTGGCAGAATTTCTAATAGAAAATTTTTAACGTCGGATTCGTTGAAACGGCCTGAGTGCTTGACTTCTTGTTTCAAAGTCGAGCCTTTAACATACTCTTGAACTAAGTAAAATTGCTGTTCGGTTTCAAAATAGTCTAGCAGCCTCGGTACTTGCGGGTGGTCGCCCAGTTGGCCGAGGGTTTTTGCCTCTCGCTTAAATAATTCCCGCGCCATTTCTAAAACTCGCGGCGACGAACTACTGGGTCGCAATTGCTTAACCACGCAAGTCGGTTGACCGGGCAACGAGATGTCTTTTGCCAGAAATGTAGCTCCAAAACCTCCTTGTCCTAACGGTTCAATAACTCGGTAGCGAGCGCGCAGCAATAACCGCGCACCGCAAGTCTGACACTGGAGAATAGAGTCAGCAGGATTTTGAGGATGGGGACAGCCCGGATTTACGCAGTAGCTCATATTGATTGAGTTTGCCTATGTTGTTCTGATCTTGTCAGCGTCGCTCGACTGCACAAATAGCCTGTTCCTGCTTCTGGTAGACATACTAATCTATCAGTTTTCGGCAAGCCGTGCCTTCGATTGCGAATTGGAATTGCACCTAAGTCTTTTAGGCAGATATCTTTTCCCTATTTTGATTATCTCGCTGCTGTGAGTTTTTTCGGTTGATTATCCTTGAAAATAGTTTAAAGACTTGCTAAAGTTGTGCTTTTTTGTGTAAAGTCTTTCTAAACTTAAGTGCTTTTTGCGTTGTTAGATGTATCTAGCATACCTCATTCTCTGAATGAGAATGCTACTCATCCCCCAGTAGCCATCGACCTTTGGGCAGATCCCTAATTTTTGCTGATGTGTACCATAACAGTCTTGACAAATTTGAATTAGTATGCTATTAAAAGCTTTCCCGAATAAATTCTGGGACTCAAAAGTCGTAGCCTGTAGGCACCAACTTTTGACTAATAACTACCGAGCACTGACAACTAACTACTGACTAAATTATGCGTATTTCTCTAAACTGGCTGCGGGAATTGGTCGATGTGACAATATCCCCAGAAGAATTAGCCGAAACTCTGACAATGGCCGGGTTTGAAGTCGAAGATATTGAAGACCGCCGCCCGTGGGCAAGCGGCGTAGTTTTGGGCAAAATCATCGCCTGCGAACAGCATCCGAATGCAGACAAATTGAGAGTTTGTCAAGTGGATGTGGGTTCCTCAGAAGCTTTAAATATTGTTTGTGGCGCACCGAACGCTAGGGCAGACATTTACGTGCCTGTCGCTGTTGTCGGCACTTATTTATCGACTATTGATTTAAAGATTAAACCTGCTAAATTGCGGGGCGTTCCTTCCGAAGGAATGATTTGCTCTCTGGCGGAATTGGGACTATCTAAAGAGTCAGCCGGCATTCACATTTTCGAGTTAGAAAATCCCGAATTGGGCAGCGATATTCGCCCACTTTTGGGTTTAGACGATGTGATTTTAGACTTGACAGCAACTGCCAACCGTGCTGACGCTTTGAGCATGGTGGGTGTAGCGCGGGAAGTGGCGGCGCTGACTGGGGCGAGTTTGAGAATTCCCGAAGCGAATGGTGTTGTGATTGAGGGCAAAGAAAGTCCAGGTTTGGCAGTAGAAATATCCCAAGCGCAAGGATGCCCGATTTACATCGGCACGGCAATTGAAGGTGTGAAAATTGCTGCTTCTCCAGCTTGGTTGCAGCAGCGGTTGCAGGCGGCGGGAGTGCGGCCGATTAATAATGTGGTTGACGTGACTAATTACATTTTATTGGAGTGGGGACAACCGCTGCACGCTTTCGATCGCGATCGCCTGCAATCTTTCACGGGTACTCAAGATATCAGCATCGGCGTCCGCTTTGCCAAAACTGGCGAATCCTTCAAAACTTTGGACGGACAAAACCGCAATTTGCAAGCACAAAATCTGTTAATTACTGCTAGCGACAAACCCGTTGCCTTAGCTGGGGTAATGGGCGGCGAAGACACGGAAGTTCACGAAGGAACGCAAAATTTAGTCTTGGAAGCAGCGATTTTTGACCAGGCAACGATTCGCCGTTCTGCGCGCGCTCAAGGCCTGCGGAGCGAGGCATCGATCCGCTACGAACGGGGGGTGAATCAGGCGGCTTTGACGACGGCTTGCAACCGCGCTGTAGCCCTAATTTTGGAGTTGGCTGGAGGCACTGCAACGGTGCAGAAAACGGCGAGTTCCGGCGAAGATTTGAGTTTTTCGCGATCGCTCGAATTGCGTCTCGATCGAGTAAATCTGGTTTTGGGACAGTTGAAAAGAGGAGAAACGGGCGGTTCTAAATATCTGGAACCGGAAGAGGTAAAAAATATTCTCACAGCCTTGGGATGCGAAGTTGTTGCGACGGAAAAAGAACGGGTGTTTGCGATAACTGTTCCTCCTTACCGCTACCGCGATTTAGAAAGGGAAATTGACTTAATTGAAGAAGTTGCCAGACTCCACGGTTATGACAATTTCTGCGATACTTTACCTAGCAAAACGGAACCCGGTTATCTGTCGTCGGAATATGCGGCAATTCGGAATGTGCGATCGGCTTTTCGGGCGGCAGGTTTGACGGAGTTGATGCACTATTCTTTGGTGAAAACTGAGGGAGATAATCAGGTGGTGCTGGCGAATCCGCTGTTTGTGGAGTATTCGGCTTTGCGGACAGAAATGCTGTCGGGTTTGATTGATGCTTTCCAGTACAATTTGGAACAGGGAAATGGGGCACTAAACGGTTTTGAAATCGGCCGCATTTTCTGGAAAGATGGGGATGCAATGAAGGAAGCCGATGCCGTTGCGGGGATTATCGGCGGCGATCCGACTGTGTGGAAATGGCAGCAGGGAGGGCGCGATCGACCTTTGACTTGGTTTGAGGCCAAGGGGGTTTTGGAAAGCGTGTTTCAGGCGTTGGGTTTGGCGGTGGAATATCAAAGCGATTCCTCGGATACACGCTTGCATCCGGGCCGCACCGCTGCGTTATCGTTAAACGGGACACATTTAGGAGTTTTTGGACAGTTGCACCCGCAATTGCAGCAAGAAAAGGATTTGCCTGAGCAGGTTTACGTGTTTCAATTAGATTTAGCGGTGCTGTTGGGTGGATTAGCGCGATCGAGCAACTTAACTCGCAAATTCGCAGGTTATTCGAGTTTCCCCGCTTCAGACAGAGACATTGCATTTTTCGCGCCTGTAGAGGTTGCGGTTGTTGAGATGCAGAGTGCGATGAAAAAGGCGGCGGGTAGTTTGCTGGATTCCGTGGAACTGTTTGACGAATATCGGGGCGACAACGTGCCGGCGGGACAGCGGAGTTTGGCTTTTCGGTTAATTTACCGCGCGGGCGATCGAACATTAAGCGAAACCGATGTCGAACCAGCCCAACAAAAAGTCCGCGACATCCTAGTCGAAAAATTCGGAGTCAGCCTCAGAAGCTAACCGTAGGGTGCGCACTGCGCACCTTCCCCTAACTCACACGTAAAAACCGAGAAACCGGGTTTCTTCCAACATTTCCCGCCACCCAACCAATATATTCATAGAAACCCGGTTTCTGCGGCCAAGCTAGTCCTAAATTCACTCCAAAGACTGAGAAACCGGGTTTCTTCCAACATTTCCCGCCACCCAACCAATATATTCATAGAAACCCGGTTTCTGTGGCCAAGCGAGTCTTAGATTACGGCACAATTTAATCATCATTTAACTGCCACAACATCTCTGACACACAAAAAGAAATATCAGGAAATTGCAAAGGAAAAATACTCGCATCATAACCAAGAATCACCCGACTCAGATAACCATCCTGACTCGGTTCTCTAAAAAGATGAAGTTGCTGATTATTCACATCCAAAACCCAATAATCAGCAATTCCAGACTGAGCATAAATGGTCGCTTTAATCCCGCAATCCGTTTTCAGGCTGCTATCTGCAACTTCGACAATCAGATAAATATCAGCAGCAGTTGGAAGACGGGCTGCATAGTAACGTGGATCTCGGACAAGTAGAGCAATATCCGGTTCAGGTTCAGAGTAATCATTGAGCCGAACAGGATCTTGTATGCTCATTAATACCAAGCTACCTAAACGATTTTGCAGTAGTTCTACTGTACATTTAATTGTTGCACCATGTGCTATGCTTTTAGCTGCAATTTTTACTATCTGCCCTGCCAGTAATTCCACCCGTTCATCTTCATCAAGAATACCAATTTCCGTCATCAGGTCATATTCTTGAACCGTCAACAGCCGAATGTCTAATAAAGTCATAGCTTGCTCCTCTATGAATTTAGTAATATTATAGTATAAGTTATAATCAGTCCCGTACTCCGACTGAAGAAACCGGGTTTTTAGTCGAATCGCGGGTTATAACAAGGTCTTTTGGTAAAAAACCCGGTTTCTGGGCCCCGTGGGACTAATAATTTAAATAGCGATAATGTCAAACTTATGGAAGAATTAATGGAGTTGAAGGAGTTGCTACACCGAGGTAAGGTTGCGGAGGCTCTAGTGTTGGTGGAAGAATTGGAAGAAATGAGTAAGTCCGATAAACTTAATAAAATTTTTAGTTATGGGATTATTCTGCTACTGCATCTGATTAAAAAAGTTGCTGAAAACCGTACTACTAAGTCTTGGGAAACTTCGATTTTTAATGCGGTTAAGCAAATTCAACGCACTAACAAGCGACATAAAGCGAAAGGCACTTATCTCACGGAAGAGGAATTAGTCGAGACTTTGGAGGATGCCTATGAATCTGGGTTGAAGTCGGCGGCTTTAGAGGCTTTTGAAGGAATTTATGATGTCGAAGAAATTGCCAAGATGGTGAACCGAGATGATATTATGAAAATGGCGATCGGGTTGATTTTAGATAAACAACCTGAAATTTAGATTGTTTGAGAGGTTGACAGATATGACTAAATATGTGATGTGGGGAAGCTACTGCCAAGACGTTCTCGAAAAACGCGCACCATTTCGAGACGCGCACCTAGCCGGACTTGCCAAGCAAAAAGAATCGGGTGTATTGATTACCATCGGCCCCACCAAAGACTTAACTAAAGTTTTCGCGATTTACGAAGCCGCAGACGAAGCCCAAGTGCGAGAATTAGTTGAAACCGATCCCTATTGGGTAAATCAGGTTTGGACAGAATACGACATTAAAGAGTGGATTCAAGCGTTTTAAAGGAGTTAACAGGGTGAATATCTTAAGACTAGGCGACGACGAACTGGTTCCAGTAGATTATGGCGACTTGCTGGACAAGATTTTAGAAACTTTGCAGGTAAAGAACCCGTTTAACGTATCAGAAGACCGCCGTCGCTTGTTAATTGATATTGACACGATTGCTGCGGATGTTGCCCAAAAGGAAGTACGGCCACCCTTGGGTTCTTCTGAACGTGAAGCACATTCTGCTACGGTCAATTTTCTGCAGGAAGTTGAGGCGAGTTTTCCCAGCAAAGTCAGGCAGATCAAAGAATGTTTGCAGCAAAACTTAGAATTAATTTTAGGACAAAATGTTGCAGTTGAAAAATTTGCAGCTAGTTTAACCAGTCCTCTAGAGTCTCTTAAAGGCAGCGGAAGTCAGTTAGGCCTCAAATACGATTTCGACAAAAAACATCATAATTTACAGAAAAAAAAGCTGACTTTGGAACCCTTGGGCACTGGCAGCGATTCGCTGCTGAAGTTTCACAAGGTGACGGTTTCTGTCCGAAATGCAGATATTTTTGAAGAAGAGTTACAAAAGGGTTTAGAAAATTATATTGATGAAAAAGCTGAAACTGACGATGACAAGGAAGCACTGAATCGCCTGCTTGAGGAAATGGTGACAGATAAAAATTCTGATTTTCATCGGTTGGTTCGAGTTGTCGATAAGGAAACTCTGGGACAACTCAAGAAAGAAGCTAAAATTACTTATTTGGAGTATATTTTAGCTAATATCAGCCCGGATAAAGCAGATACTCGCGGCTGCATTTATTTGGAAGATTTAATCCGGCGTTTGCGGTTGATAGAAAAGTATATCAAGGACACCGAGAATAAAGGTGAGGGAGATTACCTGGTTAATTATCAGGGAATTGAGGTTAATTATAAAGATATGTTTTCGCGATCGGAAGCTTTGGATGCGCTGCCCATTATTCCGATTATAGCAGGTAATCTGGGAGAAACGACTGATACTTATGAAGGCGATCGCCAATTTGTATTTGGCTTAAAACTCAAGTTTGGCAACCCAGTTCCATCCCACGGCGCTAATAGCGTATTTGACTACAATCTCAGCCTACTAAATCCTGACAGCCCAGAACACTTAGCCGCATTAGAGGAACCTGCCTACCACGAAACTTTCTTTCGCAAGGTACTAAAAATAGCATTTTTATACTATTTTGTATTTGCTTCTAACAGCAATCCGCTAGATCCCAATTATAACGCAGAATCTGAACTTGATTACGATCCGATCGCCAATTTCGATCGCAAGGTATTTCCCATACTCAATGAATCTAACGAAGATGCGAAAAAAGAGCTATTTCGCAATTTTATTAAAGGATTTGAGAAATTTAATATCGAGACAAAAATTAACACTCTTAAAAACTTCTTAAAAGACTTCATTAAAGCAAAAACTATTTGGCAGCCCCGTGCAGAAGCGCGACACATATTGATTGAAACAGGCATCCTCATAAAAATAAATAATACCTTGACGACGGGGGATTTTTTCAAAAAAGTAGTACAACGCAATCCCAAGGAAACGCTTCAGTATATTTCCGTGGGACAGCCGAATGTCAACCCAGAAGCTATCTGTCAATTGCCAGTCAATATTATCATTGAAGATGTCCGCTATTTTTCAACCGATGAATTCCAAAGTTTCAGCATGGAATACAACATCAAAGATATCCAGGCTTTGCCTATACTTTGGGTTCCCAATGCCAAGCGTTCTCAAGAAATTTTAAATGAAAATTTTAAGGGTAAATTAGTTGTATTTCCCTACGAATACCGACGCTTAGACAGCAAAGGAGGTTTACAAAAGGAAGCAGCTTTTATTTACAAGTTTGCAGTTTTGCTACTGTCGTATATTTGCTTGCGAATCTTGTTGCAAAACTTACCAAATAATACATTTGTGCCGATGGTGAGAATTCACGAAGGCGACCACGATCATCCTTTCCCTTCGGAAAAGTTTATGCGGCATCTTTCCAAAACATTGTCTCACATTTTGAGCGAAAAGCACCGCACAAATTCCCAGGGATTCCGCATCAGGGGCACTTTGAGCGCTTTTAAAATCAGAAACGGTTTGAGTTCGCTGTATTCAATACTTCCTAAAAAGTTTCGATTTAACGACCTACAGCTATCTCCAGAATTGGATAATTTAGCAATTATTGCAGTATCTACAAGAGACAGCGACGCGAGAAAAGGCAGGGGCGATAATCGCGCATCGAGAAAAGCCTGTTTGCTAGGCGAAGTTACCGGAATTAGGCGCTATGAAGACGGGACTATTCAAGTGGGATTGCTGAAAACTTTCTCAGAAAACTACAGCCTTGAGCATCTTTATACTCAGCCGTCAATTCTCGAAGATATTGTCAGCCAACTTTACAATCGAGGATATCGAAATTTTGTGTATATCTCGCAAGCACCTTACATGAGCACGCTGCACATTACTCAAAATGATGAAGATGAGAAATTGTTTTTTATGTCGAAAGACATCATCCGCACCTTGAAAGGAGAACGACAAGATATTAGAATTTATCCGGTATTTTTTGATAAATACTATGTCTACAGTCCCCAAAAGCATCGGGGAGAATCTTTTTATATTCAAGATACAGCGGAGCTTGCCAGCTTATTTGCAGATAGGAGCAAGCAAGCGGCTATGTTTTTCAATTTGTTTAACGGGATTAAGGTAGAGCAAGGGGGAAAAAACTTTTACTACGGGGTGATTTCCTATTCGACGCTGTTGAATATTTACGAAGGAATTCTTGACGATCAAAATATTCGTCAAGGTTTGATTTATGACGGTGAAATTAAAGATACTTTGCTGCACTATTTGACAATATTTCACTTTTCCAAGTACGAAGCTCGCCAGCAGATTAGTTTAAAGCTCGATCCATTCGATCGCATTATTGGCGATAATTCTGTTGGAGCTTTATCTGAATTCAGTCACGCGGGTGGTCGTGCGAATTTTAACTCGCTGGCATTTTTGAACAAGGTAAGAGAAGTGTTAAATGTAGCAGATAAAGGTCGAACATAATGATAGCAGCAAACTTTGGCAGACTCTTTGAAGTTGGATTTAATATCGGGATTCTGGCGGGAATTCAGCAGCAAAAAATTCCTCACAATTTCGGCGACTCCTACCGCCTGGATTTGCAGCAGCTTGAGCTTTCAAAGATGATAGCCGAAATTATCAAGTCGCACAACATCCCAAGCAGTTTGAACATTAAAATAGTAGAAAAATGGAGCGTGTTTTATATCCACAAAGGTTTTCTAGGCGGCTTGAATTTTTTCCGGGAGTACCTCAAAGCGATTGGCCCAAAACCGCAGCATTGGAAAATTTTATACTGTCAGTGCAGTTTTGCTAATACTAACAGTATTGGAACCTATCAAAAAGAAGATAAAGAAGGTTTTAAAGAAGTTTTACTGCAACTAAAAGCTGTCAAACCCAGTCTGTCAACTGCCGATATTAATTTGTACATCAATCGCTACTCAAAAACGGGTAAATTTCTGTGGGCGGATACGCTTTTGCTGCTACAGAAAGGCAAGAATTTTAGAATTTTGTGTGTTGATTTATCTGTGTTTTCTCCCGCTGCTGCTGAGCTTCCCGATTTGCATGAATTTGAGGTGGTCCGGAAACTGCTAGTGAGAGAAATTAGCTATTTGCGATCGAAAAGTGTTTTTTCTAACCTGGGAATTGATACCAGCATTTTAGGAATTGATTTTTCGGAGGAGTTGCAAGAGTATTTTAAAGCTTTTAACTATCAGGATAAGGAAACCAGTAAGTTAATTCAAGCGGGTAGCTACGCTCACAGTTTCTATGGATTTTTGCAAGAAACAGAAATTGTATCTAGCCAAGCTAATGTATTGTTTAATGTAGTCGGTTATAGCGATCGCAGTGTTAATGCTATTTCGCTGCGTCAAGACCAAATTAATATTTTGTCCACTTGTTCGCAAATCTACAAAAAGAAAGACACATATAAAGATATTAACACTGCTCGCAGCAAGGTTTTAAGAGTTATTCAAATCAACGCGACTCGCAGTTTTAAAGAAGGCAGAAAGTTTGTCGATTCTCTGTTAGGAATCGGGAAAGAGGCTAGCCTTATACCTCATACTGAGCGGATTGATGGTTTTGCTAATTCGATCGATATTATATCAGATAAACTGGCAGATGATTTGCAAATTTCTCGCGGATTGCATTTGAGAGACGCTCATGCTGAATTGATTGTAAAATCACTGCAATTTGAGGAAACATATGTTTTTTTAACTGGGAATCCGGGAATTGGGAAAACAACTGCGATCGCCAATTTCCTGAAAGCACATATTAACGACGGTTTCCTATTTTTTTACGTCAGTCCCCGCAAGCAAGTTAACTTAGATATCATCGAGAAATTCAAAGATAAAAAAACAGGTTTGCTGTGCGACAATAGCCTATTCTGTATTAACACAAACTCCGATATTATTGCCAGCAATGGGGGACGACGTACCGTCAAGTACGCCTCAAATAGCCGCGATGGAGATTTCACAGAAAAAACGGTTCATTTTTTCAAAGACAATGCCGAAAATCAGAGAAGAGAATATCACCAGCGGCAAATTGAAAGAAGAGGTGAAACCGTACTTCAACCCGCAAGCGTCAAAACTATGGGAGTGCTAAACAGCACTTGCGATGCAATTTATACCCTGATCAACCGTCAAATTTCTAATAATATTGTCGCTACGGTTTCTATCCAATCTTTGAAAGTTACAGCAAACGGAGAAAACACCCTCAAACATTTTGTCAAGATATTTCAAGATGTTTTCAACAAACGTACAGGAAATGTGATACCTGCTAAAATGCAGGAAATATCGAGTCGCATCAAACACTTATTCATCATGATAGATGAAGTCACGGGAGATGATGGCGGTGTCGAGTTTTTGTCAGAAATTACTCAAATTGTCAAAGAATATGAATTGGCGGATGCGCGGCACGGTTTTAATACTAAAATTATTGTAGCAGATGCTTCGATTGTTGACCCGGATGTGATTAAACAACACCTAAATGATACCTCACCGGAACCGGATAAAATATATTTCAAAAAATTACCGAAAAATTCAGAGGAAATCCCGCCACTACAGATTACTCCTTTTGAATTCAAACGGTTAGCTGCTAAAGCAATCAATACTAATTCCTATCCCGCTAGCAGTTTAGATATAACTTACAAAGTATTTGTAGAATGTGTCAAATTCACTGAAGATATTTCCTTAAATCCAAAGAATGATTTAGTTAAACGGGTACAGTCTCAAATAATTGAAGATATCAATCAGCGGTTAGCAATCCCTGGTGTAGAACAAATTATCGTCTACATTCAGGATAAGCGAAGATTGACTGAATTAATTGTGAGAATTCGATCTAGTCGCGACAGATTCGATCCGTTTCTCGATTATCTGGAAGTCCACGCGAATATTTCGGAAGAGGAAAAAGAGCAAATACATAAGTGCAAAAACACAGTTAAAGTAATCTTCATGACTGCATCGGGAAGTCGCGGCTTGTCTTTCCCGAAAACTAAGCATATTTTAGTAGATATTCCCCGCTTTCAGATTGAGAAAAATCTGATGGAGGTGATTCAGGTGATTTATCGGGGGCGCGGGGAAGATGATGATGGTAATACGCTGGATGGTGAAGCTAAGGAGTTGGTTTTTTACTTGTCTGATACGGCATTTTACTATGCTGATGATGCGGAACTTTCGCTACAGGAAAGCAAGTTGAGTTTGTTGAATTTGCTGCTGATTCTGAAGACTGCGGTGATGACGCGGATTGTGGGATATGGATATTTGGGTAGGGAAAAGTTTTTGATGATTCCGATTGGCGGAAAGTCAATTTCTGCTGTGGGCGATACTTTTAGCAGCAAAATAGCGAGTTTGATTAAAGCGTTGAAAAGCGAACATCGCAGTCGCCCCCAAAATGTGTATTTTAAGGAGGTTTATGAGGGGCTGGAGGAGCTTTTGAGTCGCGGAGAGTATGAGGTTTTGCCAAATTCTGAGGAGTCTCGTGCAAAGGGCAATTCTTACTTGGAAATGCGGGAGAATTTTAATCGGAAGTTTTTGCAGATGTGCAATCCTCTTGAGGGTTTGCTGGGTTACGATCATTTAGAGATTGGTCATGTTTTGGGGAGTTTGTTATTAGTTCCTTTGGCTGATAAAAGTTTGAAGGAAAACTATCAGATGCGGCTGAATGGGGAAATTAAGAAATGTTTGGAGAATCAGTTGCTGAAAAAAATGGAGACGATCGCAAATAGTAAATCCTCTCCTGAGAATGTAAAATCGGCTATTCGGGGTGGCGCGATCGAGCTTTTGCACATTCTCAACGGCGAAATCGAGAAAACTCAGTATTTCGAGCAGCAGAGTCAGCAGTTCGATCGCTATTATGCTATACCTTTGTTTGCTTTTGTCAGCGGGGAGGAAATGCAGGAGTATTTTGCACAGACGAAGCTGGAGGAACCGGAAGACAGGAGGTTTCGGGATATTTTGTCGGCTTACGTGCGATCGACCTATCCGATAGACAGTGTAATGCCGATCGGGCATAAGTACCACGAATTCCCGTTTATCGTGTTTAGAAGCTACAGTTTAGAGCAAAGTCGGGAAAAGATGTTTACCGATAAATACCTTTTGAGTTCTAATGAGTTGAACGTACTCAATTTGATTTTGTCGAAGCAAGACGGCGGTTGAAACCGCCCGGTTTTCCATAAAAAATTGTACAATAACAAAAATGAAAATTTCCTGCAAACAGGGTTAAACAAATATGGCAGTCAAAGTAGGAGATACGGCACCGGATTTTACCTTAACGTCGCAAACTGGCGCATCAGTTAGCCTCAAGGACTTTCGTGGTCAAAAAAATGTCATTGTCTATTTTTACCCCAAAGACGATACACCGGGATGCACAGCGGAAGCTTGCGCTTTTCGGGATAGTTACGAAGTTTTCAAAGACGCCGGTGCAGAAGTAATTGGGATTAGCGATGATTCGCAACAATCCCACGAGAAATTTGCGTCAAAATATCAGTTACCATTTACACTGTTGAGCGATACTGGTAATAAAGTTCGGCAATTATACGGCGTTCCAGCTACTATGTGGATTATGCCCGGTAGAGTGACTTATGTCATTGACAAACAAGGGGTTGTCAAGCATATTTTTGACTCGATGTTGGATTTTAAGGCTCACGTTTCGGAGGCGCTGAAGACTTTGGAAGCTATTAAAAGTTAGGTGGAAAAACCAAGAAAGGACTAAAGTCCTTACTACAAACCTTTCGTTCGTAGTGAGGACTTTAGTCCTTTTTTGCTAACGACTTGCAGCCATTAACAATTAGAAATTATCTAGCTTTTCCCAACACTAGATTTTTAATGTGCAGCGCTTTCGGCTGTTTTGCTATGTTTGCTATTACCGTTGCCGTTGCCGTTGCGGGGTTGGATAACTCCATAGCCACCGTGAGTCTTGCGTTCGTAAAGCACGTTAATTTCGCCTGTTTCCGAATTACGGAACATATAGAAATCGTGATCAATAATCTCCAATTGTTCCAAAGCTTCTTGCACAGTCATTGGAGGCATCGCAAAATACTTTGTCCTGACTACCTCGGCTGGAAGTTCGGGAGTTCGATCGCCAATCAAATCCGCTGCTACAGGATGTTCATCAACTACCGCAATTGTTTTGGGACTATTCTGGATTTTGTTGTCGTGGCGTTTTTCCTTAAATTTCCGCAGTTGACGAGCTATCTTGTCGGCAACCAAATCTATGCTGGCATAAAGGCTTTCCGTGCTTTCTTCAGCCCGAATCACGCTACCGTTAGCATAAATTGTCACCTCAGCAGTCTGCTTAGGATTGATCCTGGGGTTACGAGCCACCGATAGATGAATGTCCACTTCAGTAGTCAAAGTTTGAAAATGGCTAACCGCCTTTTCAATCTTTTCGTTGACGTACTCGCGAATCGCATCGGTGATTTCTATATTTTTACCCTGGATAACAAGCTTCATAGAGCTCCCTCCCTTCTGTAACTTGGGTATAGTTTATACAATAGCATTATGTATTCAACAAAACACTTTTCTTTCAATTTTTTTTATATGTTGACAATTCTTGATTTAAACTGCACCAATATTCCGTAAAAACACTATTGATTTTTTTCATGCTTTCCCCTATTATCCCTCAAAACCTAAATGCACAACCCTGCTTACTCTTCGATTGGGGACAAGTGCCTTACTCCCAAGCTTGGGAAATCCAGCAAAAACTGGTGCAAGAACGCCGCGAGAATCCTGATTTGCCTGATGTGCTGATTTTGCTGGAACATCCGCCGGTTTACACTTTGGGGCTGGGATCAAAGTTGGAATTTCTGAAATTTGACACCGAAACTCAGCCAGAATTGCACCGAGTTGAGCGCGGTGGTGAGGTGACTTACCATTGTCCAGGCCAGTTGGTGGGCTATCCAATTTTAAATTTGCGCCGTCATCAGCAGGATTTGCACTGGTATTTGCGGCAGTTGGAGGAAGTGCTGCTGGGAGTGTTGGAAGTTTGCGGGCTGAAGGGTTCGCGGGTTCCGGGAATGACTGGGGTTTGGGTGAATGGCACCAAGGTGGGGGCGATCGGCATTAAAGTCAGCCGCTGGATTACGATGCACGGTTTTGCCTTAAATGTTTGCCCGGATCTAGCAGGTTTTGGGCAAATTGTACCTTGCGGGATTTCCGATCGACCGGTTGGCAGTTTGGAGCAATTTATACCGGGAATTGAGGTCGATCGAGTGCGATCGATCCTTGTCGCTGAGTTTGCTCGCGTTTTTGCAGTGGAAATTGTGCGATCGAATCTGTAGGGTGCGTCGCTGTCAACCTTACTACTAACGATCGCAGTCAGTTTTTTAAGTGCGATCGGAATTTTCCTCTTCATACACCATTAAATCTCCCGGTTGGCAGTTTAGTGCTTTGCACAAAGCATCAAGAGTTGTTTCATCAATTCTTGTCAGCCGGCGGCGGGTTTTGATTTTAGAAACAGATGTTGGGTGCATCCCAACTCTAGCCGCCAATTCTTTATTGCTGATATTGCGATCGGCCATCACAACTGCCAATTTCCAACGGATCACTGCGGGTGCTCAACTACTAGCCAGGACTTTGCAAGGTGATGTTAACATCCTGCAACCTTCACTAACACTTGTTTTGCCGTATCGGCAATATTCTTTGTCGTATCGCTTGATTTGCAGCAGCGAATGAACTATGCTGAGGATGTACAAACGGAAAAGCGATCGCCCCCCGAGCGTGGAAAACTTAAGGGCGATCGCTATCCGACTATTGTTTAGTTAAAACTCATGATATCACAGCCAAAGTCAGTTCCCGAACTCCTGCGCGAAGAAATTCCCGACGCACCCACCGGAAAGCAACCGATCCGATTGTTGATTTGCGGGATTCCCAAAGCGGTAGAAAGTATCGTTAATCTGCTGCACGTTTTAGGTTTTGCAGAAGTTGGGGAATGGAGCCCGCCTCTACCATCGCCGATCGCAGGTGAAGTAATGCGGATTTTAACCCGTTACTGGAAAGAATAATCTTTAAGGGCGATCGCCCTTTATTGAGCAAAGTGCGATCGCTCTTAAATCATCAAAAACATTAGGCTTAATTCCCCATCCAATCACCTAAAAACTCCAGACTAAGGATGCTAAATATCGAATCGAATTAACGCGGCGGTGTTTGCGAGACTTGGGGGGTATCATAGAGATAATTTTAATGGTCTGTACTTACTAACTCAAGAATTGAGAGAATTGGTGGTATAAGGCGCGATCGCGGGCTTCCCTAACCTTAGCTTAGTCGCGGGAAGCCCCGCGCCAAACATGGTACGACCTTGAGCGACGGGATGTTCGCTGTGCGAGTCAAGGGGTTCGATGCCCCGCCGACTTTGCAAATAATCTATGCCACCACCCTATTATTTATCATGTTCTGTAAACCGTGTTTACATAATGGAATGTTAAAAGCAGTCAAGGTCAGACTTTACCCCACGGATGCACAGCAAGCTCATTTGGCTCAAGCTTTTGGGTGTGCCCGTTGGGTCTGGAATCAGTCACTTGCGGTTATGTCAATAGCTTACAAAGAGACGGGTAAAGGTTTGTCTGCTCTTGATATGAAAAAGCAGATCCCGTTCTGGAAAGCTGAACACGAATGGCTAAAAACTTGCTATTCACAATGTCTTCAGCAATCTGTGCTAAATCTATCTCAAGCCTTCATTAACTTTTTTGACGGACGTACTGGTTATCCATCTTTCAAAAATCGCCATGGTCGGCAATCCCTTCAATATCCCGCAAATGTCAAACTATTGAGCCAAGGCGAAATTAAATTCTCAGGTTACTTAGGAACGGTAAAAGCTAAGGTTCATCGAGACATAGAAGGAAAGTTGAGGACTGTTACGGTGTCGAGGATGCCTGATGGTCGCTCAGAATGCTTCGCTATTGGTCGAGGATGGTCTTGACTCGCCAGAACCCAGTAGTGAAGGCAAGACGATTGGGCTTGACTTGGGGCTAATTGATTTTGCCGTCACTTCGGATGGCTCAAAATACCAAAACCCACGGCATCTTAAGAAGCATGAGCTTAACTTAAAACGCAAACAGCGAAAGCTATCTCGCAAAAAGGATAAGACCACAAACAAGCGGCGTAAAGCTCGTATTGCTGTGGCAAAAGTGCATTCTAAAATTTCGAGAGTGCGCTCGGATTTCCTCCACAAGCTGTCCCGTAAGACAGTTAACGAAAACCAAGTTATCGTGGTGGAAAATCTAGCAGTGAAAAACATGGTCAAAAATCATAACCTTGCCAAGGCAATTAGTGATGCAGGTTGGGGAATGTTTTGCACCATGCTCAAATACAAAGCAGAGTTTGACGGCAAGACTTATCTAGAAATAGGCAGGTTTTTTCCCTCTTCTCACCTTTGCTCAAATACGCTGCTACAAATCCCAAAGATGGATCTCAGTGTCCGCTCGTTTGATTGCCCTCGTTGTAATCAGCGACATGACCGAGATGTGAATGCGGCGATCAATATCAGAAATGAAGGCTTACGGATTTTGGCGTTGGGAATCAGCGCTACTGCCCTTGGACGCAATGTAAGACCAAAACGGTATGGACGCAAGTCTACTACTGTAGAGGCTGTTGCGGTTGAATTGGGAAGCCCGCGTTCTATCTGTACTCAGATGAACGTCGGGTAATTCACAGAGAAGCAAGACCGATGCAGAAATACCTCCTAAGAGTTTTGCGATCGCCCCTAGCGTCTGGTAGGATTCTTGTTAATTATTGCGCTCCGATCAGGAGAAAAAATTTATGGCAGATATGTCCGGTCAAGACCCCTCGGAAATTAAAATGGCGACGGTTGATGAAGAACAAAAAGGCGCAACGTTTAGCGGTACGGTCATTCTTGCTATCGATGCCGAGGCTGGGGAAGTCGTTTTCTTCAGAGACTTTTTGATTGAAGATTATAAAGGTGAACTTACCGCTTATCTGGCAACAGATGGCAATATAACGAAAAGCATTGATTTAGGCGAACTTAAGCATAAGAGCGGTAGCTTTAAGCTGCCAATTCCGCTGGGGACGGATACATCACCCTACAATACAGTCGTGTTGCGCGACGAAAAAAGCAAGAAAAAAATTGTGACGTTCGAGCTGTAAAATTTGCAATTTAGCTCGTAGTTGGGCCAAATTCGTTAGTGCAGCCCTCGAAGAGGATCGCCCTTTTTTTCCTGAAGTGCGATCGCCCTTAAATTAAGGTGCGTCACTTTCGATCGAACGGCGAAGTTTGGCGATCCCTCGTAAAGTGACGCACTCTACTTTTTAAAACGGAATCGGATCGTAATCGGGATTTTCCGGCTCGTTAGGCGAACTCGACTGGCGATCGGACTCAGAATTTGAAGACTGATGCGAGTTCCAATCCGAACTAGATGTGCGGTTAGAGCCGCTTGGAGCGCTGTTAGAACTGCGCTTGTGCGAGCCTAAAGGTACTACATTGCTCGGCACATTAGCCGGGGCGGTGTCGCGAATTTGAGCCGGTTCCGGGGCGGTTCTAGCTGCGGGAGCCGAACTCATTGCATCAGCCCCGACACTGTAAATCCTTTGAGCTGTCAGTTCAGCGCGCTTTTCTTTAATACCATCTCTTTCGATCGTATTCATGCTCAGCCGCCCCTCAATAATCACGCGATCACCCTCGTGATATTTCTCGTGAATTTCTTGAGCAAAATTTCCCCATCCTATCACTTTCAAATGTTCGGGCGGATCTTCAGGTTTGGGGCCTGGAAACTGCACCAGCATCTCAGCGATTTGAAGTTGATTGTCAGGAGTATAACGGAGTTGCGGTTGTTGAATTATTTCCGCCATCAAAATGCAGCTATTCATCAGAAAAATGGGTGTGAAACCCCGTCCTTCTAGGACGGCTTTACAATTAATTTGCAATGCGCCATGAGTTGTAAGACAAAAACTTACAATCCGCAGACCATGCATTTTGACACAACCGTTTGCCAGTACCTAAGCTGTGCAAACTAATTGTTTTCCGAGTTGGGTCTTTCTTCGTAGGCGACTCTTGCCAGCCACCTACGTAGCAAAACCCATACTTTCGGTGTTTGACGATTGAACCGCGTTTGAATCCCGCACTCAAAGTGCCACCATACCTCGAACGGATGTGACCCGGAGCGTGTTGCAATCGGTGTAACTGGCGTCGATGAAACTCAAGAGGAATTACTTCTATCAATGCAGTGTTATCGGGTTTAAAATGCCCCCCAACGCACCAGTTAGCTAGCACCCAAGAATCAACGCAGTGTGCCTCAAATTTGTTTGATAGCTTCTGCTTTGACTTGAGGAGTTCACTCAATTGACGTAATTCATAAGTATCATTGCCCGTCTTAGTTTCAACACGAGCGATTTTCTCAAGCTCTGCATAGAACCATTGCTTGCCTACTCCTAGCGGACTAAACGATACATTCCACTTGCGTGCGTTTTTCCAGGTTCGGGCTTTGATATCTTCTACAACGAAAGTTGATATTGGGAACATCAAAGTTAGCCATTTAGCTATCCTTAATTTCCACTGCCACCTCGCCTTAGTTGATGGAGGCAGTCGATATTTGTTGACCAGTCGGTTGGCTCGGTTTTTGCGGCATGGCGTGTTGCGAAAACGCCTGGCGCACCGCATATTTCGCCTGATCTCAACATGGTCTTTCACCCAATCAACAGCATGGGTTTGAATGTTGAGATAAGTATGCGCTTTGGATTTAACCGTAAACGCTTCTCGCTTCGATCCGGGATCGATACCAACTGCAATTGGTTGGCGGTGCGTGTTGGATGGTTCTATGTTGAGTCGAACGCAAAACACTCCTTTTTTCCAAAATGGTGTCGCCTTGCCAGACTTAATCCAACGCTTTGCCCTGCTTGGATTTGTCGGCATTAAGGGTCTGTTTTCGCTATCTAAGACTGGAACAAACATTTACGGTAAGTCCTATTTCTAGGTTTGTATTTCCCTTCGCCACTGGCACATCCGAGCGGTTAAAAACTAGGGAGGTATTCTTAACGTCAGTTGGGATACCACTCCCAGATGGCTCAGTTTGTCTTGAAGACGCAGGCTAGACACTGTTTTAGTCTTGAATTAAGAAGCGGGTGTTGCTCCCTCTTTCAAGCCCCATCCCTTTTAGGGTGGGGTTAGTGACCTGTTATCTGTGCGTAATTGGGAATTGGGAATTGGGCATCGGGAATTGGGAATTGGCCAAACAGGGACTTCGGGATTGGGAATTGGGCATGAACTTTCAAGTAAAAAGGTAAAACTTAAAATAACGCATTTTATTTTTTTACTTTTGCATTACCAATTCCCCATTGCCAATGCCCAATGCCCAATTCCCGATTACACGTTACCAAATTTATCTTGGAGAACCGCCGTCTCGGCTTGACTGACAAAATCGTGAACGAGGGCGCGGTACTCCTTCAACGTTTCAGATACCCAATCTCGATCCTCACTGTTGGCGAAGATATGAACGGTCGGTTCACTAGCATCGGGTAAAACTAATACCCAATTGTCGTCGCTGTAGTTAAAAATCTTCACTCCATCTAATAATTCTAAACGATCGGGCGAATGAGTTTCTACTAAATGTCGCATCAGCGAACCCTTGATAGTCCAAGGACAGCGGACGCTGTAACTGCGGTGGGTGATGCGGGGAAGTTCCGCCTTGATCTGTCCGAGCGATCGCTCCTGAATCGTCATCATTTCTATCACTTTAGCAATGCAGAACATTCCGTCAAATCCGGGATGCAACTGCGGGAAAATAAAACCCATAAGGCCGCTGCCGCCCAAAACTACATCCGGGTTCCTGTTAGCGGCTTCCATCAAAGCAGTTGGGTTCGCCTTCGTGCGGATTACCTTGCTTTGATAGCGGCGGGCGATCGCCTCCACCGCAGAAGACGCATGAACCGGCACTACTACTGTACCTTTGGGATGAGAAGTCAGCATCAAATTTACCATCAACGCCGTCAGCATTTCCCCACGAATCGCTATCCCAGACTCATCTACCAAAATGAGCTGTTCGCCGTTAGCCGATACCTGCACTCCAAAATTAGCGCTGAGTGCTTTCACCACCCGGCCGAGTTGGTCAAGCAAATATTCCCGTTCCCCGTTGCTTAGAGAAGTCTGCTTGAGACTGGCATTGAGTACCACCGCATCGCAACCGAACTTGGCAAGCATTTGGGGCAAAATTGCTCCAGAAACCGCGTAAACGTAATCGATTACCACCTTAGTATTGCTGTAGCGTATTGCCTCAACATTCATCTGCCGCTCAAAAATCCGGTTGTAAACGTCGAGAGCTTGGTTAAAGTACGACATCTCTCCAATTTCGGGAATTAGAGCTCGCCGCAAATCTTCCTTAAAATAAGCCCCCTCGATTTTTTTCTCAGCTCCTTTAGTAATATTGATGCCTTTGATATCGAAGAATTCAATTAAAATGTGGTCGGAGCGATCGGGCGAAATGCGAACATGAATGCCGCCAGCAATCGACAGCGTAGACGAAACCGTGCGCGCGATCGGAATTGCCGTCGATTCCAAATTGACCACATTAATTCCCACCGACATCAAACCCGCAATCAAAGACCTCGAAACCATCCGCGAAATGCTCCGCTGGTCACGAGAAACCGATACCGAAGTCCCAGGTTTCAAAGTGGAGCCATAAGCCGCGCCCAATTTCACCGCAAATTCCGGAGTAACATCCACATTTGCCAGTCCTTGAACACCACGCTGACCGAACAAATTCCGCTTAGCTTGTTCTCCCCAAATTAAATTTTGATTTAACAGAGCGCCGGATTCAATATTTTTGCTCGGCCAGACGCGCACGCTTGGCCCCACTTGCGCTTCTTCTCCCACGATCGACATTGAACCGACGACAGCACCTTCGAGGACGTGAGCGCGCCTGTCTACGCGGGTGCTCCGGCAAATCACGCAGGCCCTAAGATGAGCGTCTTCGCCGACAATTGCTCCGTTCCACACGATGGGACGTTTGAGGTTGGCGTCGGCCCCGACAGTCACGTTATCTCCGAGCACCGTATCGGCATCGATTTTAACTCGGGCTCCAATTCGACAATTGCTGCCGATCATTGCCGGTACTTCGATCATCGCGCTATCGTCAATAAAAGTATTCTGACCTACCCAAAGTCCCGATCGAACTTGGTTGTAGTAGGTCAAATCGAGTTTGACCTTTCCCCGCAGCGCGTCGTACTGAGCTTCCCGGTAAACATCTAGCTGGCCGACATCGCACCAGTAACCCTCGGCGATGTAACCGTACATCGGCTCGTTTTTTTCCAGCAGCAAGGGAAACAAGTCTTTCGAGAAGTCGCACTCCTGATTTGCCGGCAGGTAGTCCAAGACTTCGGGTTCTAAAATGTAGATACCCGTATTGACGGTATCGGAGAAAATTTCGCTGCTAGAAGGCTTTTCCAGAAAACGGCTGATGCGGTAATTTTCCTCGGTAATCACGACCCCGAATTCCATCGGATTGGGAACGCGAGTTAAAACTAACGTGGCTTTGGATTGCTTGCTGCGGTGAAATTTGATCGCTTCTGTCAAGTCGAAGTCTGTGATGCTGTCACCGCTGATCACCATAAAAGTTCGATCCAGCAGTTCAGCAATATTTTTGACGCAACCAGCCGTACCCAGCGGTTGGTCTTCCTCCACAGCGTAAGTCATTTGAACGCCAAACTCTGCCCCGTCAGTAAAATATTCGCGCATGACATCGGGAAGGTAGTGCAGCGTCGCAATAATTTCCGTAATCTGATGCCTTTTTAGCAAATTAATAATGTGTTCGGCGATCGGGCGATTTAGAATCGGCACCATCGGTTTGGGCAAATCGCACGTCAGGGGTCTGAGCCTCGTTCCCGACCCCCCAGCCATCAGCACTGCACGCATAAAATCCTCCTTGCTTAGAAAGCTCTCTACCGCTATTGTCCGCTAGAAAAAGTTTGCCTGCTGTAATTCGTGGGCCGCCAGCAATCAGTTCTTACTTAAATATCTTCGAGTAGTGACACGTCTGGGAAATCCCCTTCGGCCAGGCCGTCCCCCAACAGCAACCGATTTCAACCGAATTAGAACTTGCGGCATCCCACCAATCCCCCGGTCGAGCTCGGATTTGTAAGGGATGTTGGATAATACCAGTAAAAAAAAAGAATGCAACTGTAGGCCCGTGCTCGAAACCCTTCTGTCATCAGTCATTCCCAATTCTTTCATTCTTCAATTTTCAATCTTATAAGTCCTCAGAATCATCAACTTTTGGCAGAAGTCCCTTTTTGCTTGCTCGGTGAAAGCTATTTCCTGGCTGTTATTTTTAAGTTTGTGGCCAACGGGGATTTTGCAGTCTCTTTCTGAAGGTGGAATTACTACGGCTATCGGTGCGCCTTGGCGTCTGATAAATGATAGATTAAGGGTAGCGCTTTGACTAGCTGACCCAAAATCCTATCCATTGCTTAGGGGTTTTTTAAATGAGTACGTTAATTAGCTTGGCATTGCTGATCGCTTACGGTGGCGGTATTTGGAAATTTTGGAATGGTTTCGATCGCACTAACTTCGACAGAAGTTTTGCAAATCGCCTGAAGCTGTCCCTGCTTTGGCCCGCGTTAATTTTTAATAAGCCTTACCGCCAAAACTTTACAAAAGCTCTCAAAGCTTCTAAAAGGTAATTCAAGAATGTCTAAAAAGTCGGATCGCCCAGTAGCGGGCCAGGAGCAGACTTGGTTTGCTAAAGGAAAATCAGATAGCTGGCAAGTTTTATTGTCGCAAGTCGCTTCTCGATTCGATCGCGAATACCGAGGAGAAGCTTTCGCCTTACCCGAAGAAGTCGAAGCAATGCCGATTTTCCTAGAATCAGTTGCAGGAACTCTCCAAGAAAAAACAGTTTCTCCCTTCTGGAAAATTGCCAAACCTCAAAAAAATCAGCGCTGTTTAGACATTGGCTGCGGAGTCAGCTTTCTCATCTACCCTTGGCGGGATTGGGAAGCCCTTTTTTACGGTCAAGAAATCAGCAGCGCAGCGCGAGACGCCTTAAACGCTCGCGGCCCTCAGCTCAATTCTAAGCTGTTCAAAGGGGTAGAATGGGCTCCCGCTCACCAGTTAAATTACGAAGAGGCTCAGTTCGATTTATGCCTCGCTACAGGCTTTAGCTGTTACTATCCCATAGACTATTGGAGTATTGTCATGGGAGAAGTAAAGCGGGTACTAAAACCGGGCGGTCATTTTGTTTTTGATGTCCTCAATCCCAATTCTCCCCTAGCAGAAGATTGGGCAATTTTGGAAACTTATCGAGCCGGCGAAGTATTTTTAGAGACAATAGAAGATTGGGAAAAAATGATTAAAGCTGCGGGCGCTAAGGTTGTCAAAAAGCAAAGTGGCGACTTATTTCAAATGTATAAAGTTGAATACAATTGAGAGGTTAAGGGGAATAGGTAATTAGTTTTGTAGTCAAAACTTCAATCGCCCCGGGCCGGGCAAACGAAAAAAAACTTCATTCTTAGTGGAGAAAGTAGGGTGCGTCAGCAAGTAGAAATTAGTTTGAGAAGCAACAAATATTCAAGCTGACGCACCCTACTAACTACTAACTACTAACTCACAATAGTCAAGCAAGCAGATTGGATATTACCCATTCCCATACCGGATTGCCAATTATCGATGCCCAATTACCGATGCCCAATTAATTTTCGGTAGCGGCAGGAGAAGGCGCAGCTTCAGGCGACGGCGACACTTCGGCTGCCGGAGGTGGCGACACTTCGGCTGCCGGAGATGGCGACACTTCCGGGGCAGGAGATGGCGACACTTCGGGCTGCGGGGACACTTCGGCGGCCGGAGATGGCGCTGCTTCGGGCTGCGGGGACACTTCGGCGGCCGGAGATGGTGCTGCTTCGGGCTGCGGGGACTCTTCGGCGGGTTGCGGTTGAGGAGAAGGCGACGGTTCCGCGGCTGGTTTCGGTTCAGGCGAGGGCGACGGTTGAGCCGCAGGCTTGGGTGCGGGCGGCGACGGTTGGGCCCCTGGCTGCGGTTTGTTTGAGGGGGCCGGCGGCTTCTCAAACTGCGGTTTCACTTCAGTAGGCGCTGGGGAGGGCGGCTGGCCTGTTGGTCTGCTGGGCGCTGTGGGGGCGGGCGCTGGCTGCTGCTGACCTGGTGGGTTGGGCCTGGTTGGGGTGACAGGAATGCCACTACAAAGTTTTTCGTCGTACTTAAACTCGACAGCCAGTTGGTAAAGCTTGTGCGTGCTGGCTGCAGAAAATGTTAGAGAAGGGCTAATAATCGCAATTTTAGCCGCATTATCGAGAATACTGTAACCCGTGGGGACGATCGGCTGTGGCTCGGCCTTGAGCAAGCCTTGAGGGCTGACAACTGCTCCAAAAACTGCTCTTCCTTGGAGTTTTTGCGAGCAAGCTGTGACGGGATAAGGGACATTCACAGGAGTTGGCACCGTCATTTCCAAGTCAGGATAAGCTTTTTTGAATTTCTCAAACAAAGCAACATAGGTATCTGCAGCCGCAAGCTGTGTCTCTCTGTCGGTGGGTAAGGTTGAAGCCGGTTGGCCGGACTGTCCTAGCTGTCGCTGTCCCTCTTCAAATTGTTGTCTCCTGATTCTTTCTTCGGGAGTTTCTGCGATGAGATTCCTTTTATTCGGATCTTTTTGAGTCAATTTCGGCACTCCATCGGGTCCCACATTCCTGCCAATTGGGAATTCGGGGGTAAAGACTGGAGCTCCGTCTGGAAATAGTGGGAGTCCGCCTCTACTGGCTATAATCCTTTTGAGTGTCTCTGCTTCGTCTTCCGAGGCGTCGCCGGGAAGCTGGGGCACTTCATTCAGCGATGGTGGCGGCGGAATATTGCGATCAAAATTACCGGGTAAGGGCGGGAAAAGAAAACCGCTGGGAGGTACGGGTGGGACGAAAGTGGGTGTTGGCTGGGAGGGTGCTCTGACTGTTGGGGATGGAGTTTTGGGAGGTGGCGGGGCTGTTGGGGCTGTGAAGGGCGGGAGAGGGGAATAAGGCAGAGGGGAAAAGAATCCAGGAGGGGGCATTCCCGGCGGCATGGCGGGCAAGTTGATGGTATCAGGTGCGGGGGGCAAGGGCGGGGCTAACTTTGGCGCTGGCAGAAGGGGAACTGGTGCGATCGAAAACGGCGTATTAGAGGGTCTCGGTGGTATGGTTTGTGGGAGGCGGCTGGCTTCTGTGGGAGTTAGTTCTACTAAGCCGACAGAACCGGGGATATTTTTTGAGGAATTTCCACCATAAAGTATGTTTGAGAGCGTCGGGGCGGTTGCTCCGAGCACTCCGTGGAGGCCGACAGAAGCTAGGGCTGCCCACCAAAAAGGCTGGCGCAGCGGTTCGGAAAGGGTGTTGGCTAGGGAGGAAGAGTCAGTCATGACTATGGGGAATGGGGAATGGGGAATTGGTAATTGGTAATTGGTAATTGAGAATTGATAATTGGGAATTGGAAGTTAATAGTTATTAATTGATATTTTTTTTGAGTGATTTTAAAAGTTGCTGTTGGATAATTCAAAGGTATAATTTTAGCACGGTCGGTATGGAAATTGCCCGATCGACTTTTATTAAGATTTCGCGACCCTCACATCAAGCACTCAAGCTTAGAAACCCGGTTTTTTGACTGCTTCCACGCTTGTATAGCAACCGCAAATAGGGTGAGGACGTTGTTAATTGCTCAAACCATTGTTTTTCTTGCCGAATGCCTTTGGCCGAATCCTATACGCGGTTTCTCAGGTATTGTTGAGAATGGTCAGCGGGCGTCAGGCGGGCCGGACTGGGGTGATCTAAAAAACAGACTGCACCGCTGCTATACCGTCTTTTTCCGGGATCTGGAGCGCCACTAATTCATTAAACACGATCGAGCAAACGGATCGATCGGCGTTTCCAATTCGGTTACGGCATCAAAAAACTCAAAACTCATCGAGTGGCTGCGCGTTGTACGCGCCGGCTGGGGCGGCCATCTCCAAACTCCCTTGATTCACCAGCGATAGCGGTAATTTTTAAAAGGAGCTCCCTCGATGGTGAGCAAGTCGATGGGATAAATTGGAGCACCACTTGCCATATATTGAAACATTTCCCGAACTTCCTCTCCCCGCAACGACAACTGGTCTAATTCCTTGAGAGAATACCAGCCCGCGCACAAAGTATGCTCATCCGGCTTGCTCTTGGGCGGCGTCTTATCTTGTGGACGAGCCACAAAAATGACTCGGAGGCGCACATTGCCCCTAGGCATCACTGTGTGCTCTACTCGGAGAATTCCCTCAACGATGATGGAAATGCCCGCTTCCTCAATGGTATTACGCATAGCAGCTTCGAGCAAAGTCTCCCCTTTTTCCACTCGCCCTGCTGGGAGATACCACTGCTGCTCGTACTTGCGCTCTTGTACCAGTAGAAAACGGTCTTCTAAGTGAACGACAACTAGGGTAAAATACCATGTTTGAATCGGCTCGCGAGCCATAGAAGTAGATATTCCCTAAGCAAAAGGTTTAACGAGGGACAGATGTTAGCAATTCAAAGGATGCTTCGGCAAGCGTCTTTGAACTTGAAAAACAGATCGTAGCACTCCGGCCGCAAAATCTAAAATCTAAAATCTAAAATTGACAATGCCATTACCAACCGTGATTTTACCAGGATATTTTGCTGCTGCTTCCGACTATCGCGAATTAGAAAAGTCTCTGGTCGATCAAGGTTTCCCAACAGTAACAGTGCCTCTGGGCAAGGGAGATTGGTTGCCGACTTTTGGCGGGCGGTCGATGGTGCCAATTTTGCGACAGCTCGATCGCACGGTCAAACAAATGTTACAGCAATACGGCGTTCCCCAGATCAATCTCGTCGGTCATTCCGCCGGCGGCTGGATTTCTCGCATTTATTTGGGCGAAAAGCCTTACACAATTCACGGCGACGTGCTTGAGGACGCGGGTTTGTGGGAAGCTCACCCGTATGTGAATACTTTAATCACTTTAGGCACGCCGCACGTCTCTCAAGAGCGCTGGACGCGCAAAAATCTAGATTTTGTCAAAATTCACTATCCGGGCGCTTTTCACCCGCAGGTGCGCTACGTGTGCGCTGCTGGGAAGGCGGTTTTTGGCAAGCGGGGTTTTGGAACTTGGCTGGCTTATAAAAGTTACGAGTTGACTGTGGGGAAGGGCGAAACTTGGGGAGATGGAATTACGCCGGTGGAAGCTGCTGTTTTGGACGGGGCCGAAAATTTGGTGTTGGAGGGGGTTTGGCATTCGCCTCGTTCTTCGGGGAAGTGGTACGGTTCGCCGGAGGTTTTGCCGGCTTGGATTGAGTATTTGCGTTAGAAATGAACCGCGAAGACGCGTTCGGCGAAGCCGTTCCCGTGCTACTGTGCGGGACGCAGATAACGAATTTGAGCCGGATGCTTGGTGGAGAATTGATGCGGGAGGTCGATCAAAAATTAGGGATGATGATTATGTGCGATCGCCACTCGTAGAATCATCGCAGTGTTTGGTATTTGGTGCGAGGGGCGATCGCTTGGGTGCAGTGATTTGTTATACTGATAATTGTAGACTTACGAAGCTTAGAACAATGAAAACCTATAGCTTTGATGCCATTATAGAGTTAGTCGAAGAAATGTCTGATGACGAACAGATCACTCTCATCGATTTGATCGGACGACGACTTAAAGAAAAACGGAGAGATGAGATCGCTCTTAATATTGTTCGTGCCGATGAAGAGTATTTGCATGAACAAGTATTCCGAGGCACAGTAAATGATATCATGGCAGAATTAAAAAGATGAGAACTCTTGTCTTAGCCTCTTCGTTCAAACGAGCTTTCAAATCCTTAATCCGCCAAGAACCTGAAATGGAGGAAAAAATAGCTGAGCGACTAGAACTATTGGCAAATGATCCATTTCATCCCTCACTTAAAACCCACAAGCTGAAAGGTAAACTATCTGGTGCTTGGGCTTGTACTGTAGAGTACGACTGTCGAATAGTCTTCAATTTCAAAAAATATTCAGATTCAGATGTTGAAGAGATCCTTCTGATTGATATTGGTAGCCATGACGAAGTTTATTGAGTTCATCCTTTAATCAAGAGACGTAACTCGATCCTCATACAGTTATTAGGAGGATTATGAGAGATGGGAATACTTTAAAGGAACGCTATTTGCGAGATGATCTACCCATTCGTTTGAGAAATTTAGCATCTAATTTGGCACGAATTAAATCTCGCTGTCAAAATGCAGCTAATGGCGAAATAATTGAAAGTCTGCTGCAAGAAAGTAAGCTGTTTATTGAATGGACTCCTCAAGATGCAGAGATAGAAATAGCTGCTGAGTTAGTTGAGTTGCAGATTCAGTTAGCTTGCTGGCAGTATTCTTGGGCAAGGATTTGGGAGGATGCAGAACAACGAATGAGAGTGGGAGAACAAGGAAGGATTTGGTCGGAGAAAGTGCTGAATATGTCGGGTTTGTTGGCTGTGAATTAGGTAAGGGCGATCGCTATTAGGGCAATCATCGCATTAGAATGGTAGAAATGGGTAACATTGTGAGTGGAAAAAGAGGTTGGATTTCATTGCGTCAACCCAACCTACCAGCTCATAAATCAATCATCCCTCGGTGATTGCTTTTTCTCAGATGTTGTTTGCTTCTCTCTGGCCGCCTCATCTTCCGATTGATATCTGCT
The DNA here is from genome assembly GCF_036701775.1 of Microcoleus sp. N9_A2. Classification (NCBI taxonomy): domain Bacteria; kingdom Bacillati; phylum Cyanobacteriota; class Cyanophyceae; order Oscillatoriales; family Microcoleaceae; genus Microcoleus; species Microcoleus sp. N9_A2. Next base: position 166,040 of record NZ_JAUBRH010000012.1, read on the forward strand.
CGATTTATCTGGTGCGGTTAATCCCAGAAGTCCACCCAGTACCAATGCTGCTATTTCAAAATACTTTGAGCAAACAGGATTGTCTCTAAAAATGATTTGGGGTTGAGTTCCAGCAGCTCTTGAAGTAACTGGGGGGTATTCTACTTGCACTACACAAATTTTATCACTTTTGAGAGTGATCGCCAGAGCACCAATAATCACAACCAAAGCAATAATAGGACGCATTCCATTATGATCTAAGAACTTAATAATCCCGTTCATATCTTTACACCATACCCTAATAGTCAATGTGCGGCTTAATACACTATTACAGGGATTAAACGACAAGCGTTTAATCCCTAAATTTACTGTTTAATTTTTCTCCTATGGTTCTTAGAAATCAGGATATTTTTTATAAAAAAAATTCAATTTGTTCACAATTTTTGATTTTTTGTACTCTGTTTAAATTTATTTAGTACAGTTTTGTACAATGTTGTTAAAAAGTGATCTAATATACAAAATTCTCACATCTTGCTCATTGGTAACAAGTTAAGCTAAGAAAGCATTTGTCAATCAGCAATTATGCTCAACATTTACTTGGATTTTGAGCCCAAAACTGAGATTTGGGCGATCGTGCGATCGTGCCGAGGGTGATATTTATACTTACTCCCTCTCAAATCGTGAATGTTCCACTCCTAAAAAAACAGTTTTTTTGAGTAATATTACTGATTGACAAATGCAATTAAGTCTTAACTTGTCACCAATGGTTATCAGAAAAAGCAAATAGTGATCGCTCTTTATGATTGGTGATGCGATCGCTATCTTTACAAGCATCCCATGAGAATGGTGGAAATGATAAAATTGTGATTGTAAAAAAAGTTGGGTTGAATTCATGAAACCCAACATACTAGCACATCCAGCCTAATTTACTGGGTAAAATAAATCCCAAAAACTAGCGGTAAAATTTCTGACCATCGGAATAAAAAACAATATCGTTACGGATACCATTGGGATAAAGGTAGGGCATTTTCAGATCAGACAGACCATCATTATTATTATCGATGGACTCAATCCGCCCAACAACAGAATTTGGGTTCAAGTTACCTTTACCGCTTCTCCACCAGATGCTAGAGTTAAAGTTCTTCCCGTCCGAGGTCAATACCCATATTCCAACATCAAAGTTTCCATAGTCATACAGACAAGCAATATCGGACTTTTTATCACCATTGAATTCACCAACAGTACAACTAACTATTTTTGAGAAGTTCGTATCTCCCCGACGGGTTGCATACCATTGTTGCCAGGTTTTACCATCATTAACTTCTACTGCTACAGCAAGAGAGCCTACCTCTCGAATCCGAGCTTCCTGAGTTTGTGTGCCATCAAACTTTCCTCGTAATCCAGATATTTGTGAATATGCTGCTTCAATCGAACTAAAAACTGTAGCTACGACACCGATAGAAATTAAAAGTCTCATGAGTATTTTCATAATGGCCTCCCAGCTAAAAATGTACAAAAATCGTCAATCTTCTAGCTAACTATTTATTAGACCGCAACAGCGGCATAACACGCTACTACAGGGTATAAAACGGCAAGCATTCTAACCATAAACTTAGGTTTAAATAATTTTCCCATTATTTATTAATAAATCCGGGCTTTTTTTAGTAAAAAAAGTCCTATTTTGCCGATAACTTTCTCCTACTTTCACTCTCTTTAAATCTAGTTGTGTACTAAAATATATAAAAATATACTAAAATATCTAAAAATGTGATATGATACCCAAAAAATCCCATCCTCTTGACCCGATGAATCTGAAAGAAATGCTAAACCTCGCCGATCGCATAGTCTTCGAGAAAACGGGTCAACACCTTGACGATTTACAAGAGGCGGTACTGCGCGGAACTCTACAACATGAGACATACAAGCAAATAGCTAAAGATTTTGACTGTTCAGAAAGTCGTGTTAGGAATGCAGGTTCGGAATTATGGCGGATACTTTCACAAGAGTTTGGAGAACAAGTCAGTAAATCAAATATTCGATCGGCAATGGAGAGGTGGCAAGTTTCAAATGTCTCCAATTTTGCAAAAGACGTTGTAGGGATTGGTATTTTTAACACCTGTGGAGAAGCTAAACACCCGCCAAACATACCAAATTCACACCCACCAAATCAGGAAACATCTAACCCAAAACAACCTCAAACTCTACATCAAGATTTAAGCGAGATGCCGGAATTGGGTAATTTTTACGATCGCACTCCCGAACTCCAAACCCTCACCACCTGGATTCTACAACAACACTGTCGCCTCATAACCCTCACTGGCATCAGCGGTATCGGCAAAACCACCCTAGCAGTACAACTCGTACAACAAATCAAACACGAGTTTGAGTACGCAGTTTGGTACACTCTAGACGAATTCCCATCCCTAGAAAAATTTCAATCTAACCTAATACAGCTTTTTTCCCATTCCGAAAAAGAAGATTCACTCCCAACCAACCAGAAACGCTTACCGCTGATTAAGTATTTACAAAACCATCGCTGTTTAATCGTCTTAGATGACGTTCACAACCTTTTCTGTAGTGGCGAATTGGCAGGAAAATATAAACCTGAATGCGAAAAATATCGCTCTTTGTTCAAACAAATAGAAAAATTACCCCATCAAAGCTGCTTGACGTTAATCAGTTGGGAACAACCGAGAGAAGTGACTCAAGTTAAAAACCAAAATACTTCTATTCGTACCTTACAACTCAAAGGTTTAGACATCGCAGCCGGACGAGAAATACTCAGAGATTATGGGTTAGAAGAAAGCGACAGCAGTGAAGCACTCATTCATCGCTACCAAGGCAACCCCCTATGGTTAAAAAGCGTGGCGAATATGATTCAAGACTTGGGAGGAGGCGTGACAGAGTTATTACCAAATGATACCATATTGTTGCCAGAAGATTTGAAAGATGTTTTACAGCATCAGTTCGATCGCCTATCCGAACTAGAAAAACAAGTAATCTCCTTATTAGCCAAAGAAAGCCAGCCCATCAACCGGGCAAAATTGCTAGAAAATGACATAATTCCGGCTTCAGATTTGCTAAATGCCTTGCAATCTCTATCGCGGCGCTGCTTGATAGAACAACAAGCAAATTTTTACACGATTTCACCTGTACTGAAGCAATATGCGATCGCCTGTGCGGTGTAATTGATATCTCTTAGTCTCCGGAGGCAGACTTAGTTTGTATAGCAATTTCAATCGCAGAGTGATTAAACACATAAAATCGCACAAACAAAAAACCGGGCAACTTCACAGCTACCCGGCAATCTAAACTTGAGACTTCAGATAAATCTCAAATCTCAACCTAAAATTATTAAACAGCTACAGTCTTCTTAACAGAAGAGCTCAATTCGCCCTTAGCATACTTAGCTGCGAAATCGTCCAAAGAAACTTGCTTGATCTTTGTACCGTTACCGGCGCAACCAAAAGAGTTGTAACGATCGCTACAAACCTTCTGCATATACTTGATCGACGGCTTCAAGAAGTGGCGCGGATCGAATTCTTCGGGCTTAGCAAACAAAGCTTCGCGCACCGCAGCGGTAATCGCCAAACGGTTGTCAGTATCGATATTGATCTTGCGAACGCCGCACTTGATACCCTTTTGGATTTCTTCCACAGGTACGCCGTAGGTTTCGCGGATTTTGCCGCCGTTGCTGTTGATGATTTCCAGCAATTCTTGGGGTACAGAAGAAGAACCGTGCATTACCAAGTGAGTATTCGGCAAGCGGCGGTGAATTTCTTCAATGCGGCTGATTGCCAAAATTTCGCCAGTCGGCTTGCGAGTGAACTTGTAAGCGCCGTGGGAAGTGCCGATCGCCACTGCGAGAGCATCAACGCCGGTTTGCTCAACGAAATTAACAGCTTCTTCGGGATCTGTGAGCAATTGATCGTGAGAAAGCGCACCTTCAAAGCCGTGGCCGTCTTCTGCTTCGCCCATTCCTGTTTCCAGAGAACCCAAGCAACCCAGTTCGCCTTCAACGCTAACGCCGATCGAATGAGCCACTTTCACAACTTCGCGAGTAACTTCAACGTTGTACTCGTAGCTGGCGGGAGTCTTAGCATCCGCTTCCAGAGAACCGTCCATCATCACGCTGGTGAAACCTTGGCGCATGGCAGAATAGCAAGTGCCGGGGGCATTGCCGTGGTCTTGGTGCATTGTAATGGGAATGTGAGGATAGGTTTCAACTGCCGCCAAAATCAAATGGCGCAGGAAATTTTCCCCAGCGTAGGAGCGAGCGCCGCGAGAAGCTTGCAAGATCACAGGGCTGTTGGTTTCGTCAGCAGCGCGCATGATGGCTTGGATTTGCTCCATGTTGTTGACGTTGTAAGCCGGTAGGCCGTAACCGTTTTCAGCCGCGTGGTCGAGCAGCAGTCGCATAGGTACAAGCGCCATAGATATTCCTCCTAGTTATTTGTGTTTCTGGGCCGTGAATTTTAGACAAGCTCAATTCTTAGGATAATCTTAAGACAATTTGTAGCCGATCGCGCACTATCTTTCCAGATTTACTTAAAAGTTCAAAAAACAAAATTTTGAGTTCCGAGCATTCCACTCAGAACTCAAAATTTTTAACTCACAAATTTTTTATGGGTCGCCCGGGATTTGAACCCGAGACCAATCGGTTAAAAGCCGAATGCTCTACCGCTGAGCTAGCGACCCGCGAAAACATTGTTACCGCACACAATTTCTAATAGTAGCACCCCTCATTTGAAATAGCAAGTGTTTTTTAAATAAAATTTGCAGTCATGCGAACCAGCATCTCGCAAGTCGCTCCCGGCTGCAAATAAATCAAGTGTTCGCCAGTGTTGAGGGCATTTCGAGGAGCAGTCCAAGGTTCCAAACAGTAAAAATCCTTGCCCTTCACCATCCAGAAAACCAACTTCCCATAGCTGGAGTTGTAACTGAGGGTGAGCCGCAAGTTCTGGGCCGCGTCAGTGACAGTAGCAGCAAGACCAGTGAGCTCGTCAAAGGAAACATCAATTTCATCCAACGTCTGGTCAAAAACCCCAGTGAAGTAACCCTTGGAATGGGTGTTCTGATCTCTGTACTGCATCCCCGGAATCTCAAAGCGCAGCTTAGATTTTTCCGTCGCCAAAAAGTAGGGGTGCAAACCACTAGAAAACGGCATGGGTTCGTCAGACAGATTTGTGTAGCGCTGAAAAATTTCCAAAGAATTGCCTTTAATCTGATAAGTGAAGGCTAGTTGGAAATCAAAGGGATAAACAGCGAGCGTCTTGTCGCTGCTGTCGAGAATCAGCGTCAGAGCGGCGCAACCCTCCGTAACTTGTTCGCCTATTGTCCAAGGCAAGTCTCGAGCAAAGCCGTGCTGTTTGAGCTTACGCTGCACTCCCTTGTGGGTGTAAGTATTGTCGGGGAGATTGCTGCAGATGGGAAACAGGATGGGAATCCCGCCACGTACAGTTAGATCGGGATTGGCGAACCGTTCCGCGTCCAAATAGAAGATTTCTTTGCCTTCAACCAGCCAGCTAGTGGCAATACCGCCCCGTTCCGGCACAACTTCTAGAGTAGAGTTAGCGGTTTCGTCGGAGAGGATATAGGTTTTGTACTGCTTTTGCTTGAGCGCGATCGCAAACACATTTGTCATCGGTAGTAGGTCATTGATCATTGGTTGTCAGTAAATCAGTCGTTAATAATTGGTCGCTAGTATCTTGATGTTCACCCATTACCGCCCCTATCCTCCCCCCTGACAGGTGTAGGTTTTTTACAATTAGGAGGAATTACAGGCATAAAATTCATCTACAGGGGTATCAGGGAAAGAGC
>NZ_JAUBRH010000121.1:0-4940 GCF_036701775.1 Microcoleus sp. N9_A2
CCGCCTTCTCTCTGGCGCTTTATTAATATACTTATTTCGCAAGGGGTTGTCAAGCTTTTTGGGAAACTATTTTTGAGCTTTTTTTTGAACCTCGCAGTGTCAAGGTTTTACCTGCTCAGGCTGGTTCGGAACTCCCCTTCCCCACTCTGCTTTTCCGGATATCACCTGTTTCGATCGGTATTAGTAAGGTTTTTTCAGGGGACTCTTCCGCCAATGGGTAGAATATCTGTACAGACAGATGTTCTATATATATATGTGTTCGATCGCCCATGAAAAACCCTACTACTCGTCCTAGTGCCTTATTCGTTACCTGCGCTTCACTGCTGATTGGTTGCAGTCAGACCAACACTCCCCAGACCTCCACAACAGTATCTACAGCTACTTCGCCATCTCCAGCAACTTCGCCACAGGGTGCGGGTGTGGCGAACTCAGCCGCTATTCCCGTTGGAGTTGGGGTGGCGCAAACCAGCAATGTCGCCTTACTTGGCCAGGAACAGGTGGCAGGCGCGAAAATTGCTGAAAAGTATTTCAATGATCGCGGCGGTGTGGATGGGACGCCAATTAGAGTGGTGTTACAAGATACGGGTGGAGATGAACAGGGGGCGATCAATGCTTTTAATACTTTGATCAATCAGGATAAGGTGGTGGGTATTGTGGGCCCTACTCTATCGCAACAGGCTTTTGGTGCAGATCCGATCGCCGATCGCGCCCAAGTACCCGTGCTCGCACCCTCCAACACAGCTAAAGGCATTCCCCAGATTGGCGATTATGTCGCCAGAGTCTCCGCGCCCGTCGCCGTGGTAGCACCTAACGCAGTTAAAGCCGCCCTCAAGCAAAATCCCAATATCAAGAAAGTAGCCGTGTTTTTTGCTCAGAATGATGCTTTTAGCAAATCTGAGACTGAAACTTTCCAGAAAACAGTTAAAGAGATGGGACTGGAATTGGCAACAGTTCAAAAATTCTTGACTACTGATACAGATTTCCAATCTCAAGCCACTAATGCGATCAATGTCAAGCCCGATTTGATAATTATTTCCGGGTTGGCGGCAGATGGAGGCAATTTAATTAAGCAGTTGCGGGAGTTGGGCTACAAAGGCGTTATTATTGGGGGCAACGGTCTGAATACTTCCAACGTATTTACCGTTTGCAAGGCTCTTTGCGATGGGGTTTTGATTGCCCAAGCATACAGCCCGGAATATCAGAATGAAGTTAATAAGGCTTTCCGCGAGGCTTATCGCGCCCAATTTAAGAAAGAACCGCCTCAGTTTAGCGCTCAAGCTTTTACTGGGGTACAAGTTTTTGTTGAGTCATTAAAGGCAATTAATGCTCAGTCTAAGGTGAAGGACAAGCCTTTGGCAGAATTGCGGACAAAGCTGAATCAGCAGTTGTTGATAGGCAAGTACGATACGCCTTTAGGAGAAATTTCTTTTACGCCGGAAGGTGAAATCAATCAGAAAGATTTTTATGTGGCACGGATTAAAATGGAGGCGGATGGAAATAATGGTAGGTTTGAGTTTTTGAAATGAAGGAAGTTCGGCAACGGATTTTGTAGCGGATTTAACGGATGTTAGGAAGTTCGGCCGCGGATTCTGTAACGGATGTAACGGATGTAATGGATGTTAAGAAGAAGGAGAATTGTTAGTTTGTCGATAGATGAATGATTTAATATTGATGCGTAATTCGTGACGGGCGATGGATTTAACTCTGTTTCTGCAACAATTTTTGAATGGTTTGTCGATCGGCAGCGTGTATGCTATTTTTGCACTGGGATACACGCTGGTGTTTTCTATTCTAGGAATTATTAATTTTGCTCACGGTGCAGTCTTTACTGTGGGTGCTTATTTCACCTATACGCTGATGGGGGGCGCTTTCGGTTTTAACGGGTTGTTAGCTAATGCGAGAATTCCCGTACAATTGCCTTTTGCTGTGGCGCTAATTTTGGGTAGTACGCTGGCTGGTTTGGTGGGAGTAATTGTGGAAAGAGTTGCTTTTTTGCCTTTACGTCGCAGAAACTCAGATCCTTTGCTGACGGTGGTTTCTAGTTTGGGGGCGGCTGTGGCGATCGCCAATATCATCCAGTATCTTGTCGGTGCAGAAATTTACACTTTTCCTACTAATACTTACGGCAATTTGCCTGCTGCTATTAACTTTGGTACGGCGGATAAACAGATTCCTATTCGCACTGTTCAAATAGTGATTTTTGCCGTAGCTATTGCGATTGTTAGTCTTCTAACTTACTTAATAAATTTCACTAAATTTGGCAAAGCAATGCAGGCGGTGGCTGAAGATGCTACTACTTCTAGTCTGTTGGGTATTGATACTGACAGATATATTGTTTTGACGTTTTTTGTGAGCAGTTTTCTGGCTGGTTTGGCGGGGAGTTTGGTGGGTTCTAGTGTTAGTATTGCTGGCCCGTATTTTGGGATTGCTTTTGGTTTGAAGGGTTTGGCGGTGATTGTGCTGGGTGGGTTGGGGAGTATTCCTGGGGCTGTTTTGGGTGGGTTTATAATTGGTTTGGTGGAGGCTTTTGTGCCTGGGGATTTTTCAGCTTATAAGGATGCTGTTGCTTTTGGCATATTGTTTATGATGCTATTGGTTAGACCGCAGGGTTTGTTTGGACGGCGTTTAATTCAGAAGGTGTAAGTTCGTTGCCCGGTTGATAATTCGGTGATTGAAATCAAATCGCTTAAGAGTCAAATTTTCGTCCCAGGAGAGGGGGAGTGAGAAATAGAAGCGTTTGAGTCAAAAGGTGTAAGAGGATTCGGATATTGAAATCGCTTATTGTCAAACTCTCGTCCCTGCAGAGGGGGACTAAGAAATAAAGAAACTTATGACTACATTTTTTACTACTTATGGGTTTTTGATTGTCTCGATGTTGCTGGGTGCAATGTTGGGAATGTCGCTGTATTTGCCTTTAATGACTGGACAGTTGTCTCTGGCTAGCCCTGGTTTTTATGCTTTGGGTGGGTATATTGCGGCGATTTTATCTACGACGGTTTTTCAACAGACAGGGGGTTTATTTCCGCTGCCGTTGTTGTTATTGGAGATGATAATTGCAGGGGCTGTTTCGGGATTGCTGGGTATTTTAGTGGGAATTCCGGCGCTGCGGTTAAGCGGGATTTATTTGGCGATCGCAACTATTGCTTTTGTGGAAATTTTGCGGGTTTTATCGCTAAATTTAGATATCACTGGGGGGGCTGTGGGCATTTTTGGGATTCCCCAACCGTTTGCGACGCCGATCGAGTATTTGTGGATTGTACTACCTTTACTGTTGCTAAGTATGGCGATTGTCTACCGGCTGGAACGGATTCGCGTGGGGCGGGCTTTTGCTGCGATCCGCGCTGATGAGTTGGCGGCTGATGCGATCGGCATTAACCCAACTTTTTATAAGGTTTTGGCTTTCACGTTAGGTGCTGTTTTAGCTGGGGTTGTGGGTGCAGTTAGCGCTCATTTTTTGAATACTTGGAACGCCCGTCAAGGTACTTTTGATGCTAGTATTATTTACTTGACTTCTGTGTTGATTGGTGGTAGCAGAAGTTTTCTGGGAGCAGTTTTGGGCGGGATGGTGTTTACTGCTTTACCGGAGGTTTTGAGGGGAATGGCTACTATTCAGGGATTGCCAGTTTGGTTGGCGCAATTTCTGCGGGATGGACGTTTAATTATTTTTGGGTTGCTGATTGTTTTGGGGACGATATTTTTTCCGCAAGGTTTGGTGACGCCGGAGTTGTTGAAGAAATTTAAAAAGGGCGATCGTACTTCTGTTTAAAATTTGATTTTTGGTTATGATGGCTACCAGTCACCTGTTTAATGTCTAGTCCAAAAGTGCGATCGCCCTGTCGGTGAAAAAAGATAAAGTGCGATCGCCAACCTGATGACTTAAAATAGAAGAAACATTTTGAGTTTGAAATTTTTAATGCTATGTCTTACAGCGATTTCACTTCCTTTGAGAAATTGATTCCTTTGGGAATTAGTCAGATTATAACTGTTGAGAAATTGGTTAATTTTGAGCCGATCGCTCCCAGCGCATTCTTGACTGAAGCCTTAAAGCGATTTGCACCGCTTGCTATTGCCATCAACACCGAAAAAGCTCGCTCTGAATATTTAATTGCTCCCATTTTAAGCGAAATTGTCACCTTTAACCCTCATGTTTCCTTATTTTCTGGTAAAAACTTTACGGCAGATTCCAGTTTGGGTTTGAATGGATTTGTTGATTTTTTACTCACTGCTAACTCTGACAAGCTGGCAATTAAGGCTCCTATTGTTACGGTAATTGAAGCAAAAAATTAAAATATTAATGAGGGTTTAGCTCAATGTATTGCTACTATGTATGCGGCTTTTTTAGTCAACCGACGCGACCCTAAAATTGGTGACAAAACGGTTTATGGATAGGTGACTACAGGTCAAGTTTGGCGGTTTTTGGCACTGACACCCAATCTGGAAGTTTTGATCGATCTCAAAGACCGCTATCTTACTCCGATAGATGAACTTCTTGGTCTATTTAATGCTCTTATAACAGCTTAAGGGCGATCTATTACTTTTGAATAAAACAGATTTACACCTAATAGTTTTTATAGCCGACGATCGCCTCCGGCACGCTCGCGATCGCATCCACACCACTTATCGATCGCCTATCAATAAAAAAGTAAGTGGCGATCGCACTCTATTAGCCTCTACTTTTCAATCGAGGAGTTAACAATATCTTAACTCAGCTTACTTGCTCAGAGGATTATGCTGTGCAAAGCGTACTCAGTATTAGTATCTCGCTAGTTAATGACCACTAATTACCAGACAGCTTAATTGTTTTCCCACCGCCACCGAGATTATTGCCATCTGGGCTTTGATACACCCCACCATTAACAAAAGGGTAGTGCTTTTATGTAAAGGATGGAGGATAATACCTCTATGTCCAGTCTTTTGAGGAGTCTCATCATGAAACCCTA
>NZ_JAUBRH010000122.1:0-2500 GCF_036701775.1 Microcoleus sp. N9_A2
ATCAAAGTTATAGGGTCAAGCCGCACGAGCAATTAGTATCAGTTAGCTTAACGCATTACTGCGCTTCCACACCTGACCTATCAACGTCCTGGTCTTGAACGACTCTTTAGGGGGCTCAAGGCCCCGGCAGATCTCATCTTGAAACGAGTTTCCCGCTTAGATGCTTTCAGCGGTTATCTCTTCCACACTTAGCTACTCGGCAATGCCACTGGCGTGACAACCGATACACCAGAGGTGTGTCCACTCCGGTCCTCTCGTACTAGGAGCAGGCTTCCTCAAATCTGCAGCGCCCACGGAAGATAGGGACCAAACTGTCTCACGACGTTTTAAACCCAGCTCACGTACCTCTTTAAATGGCGAACAGCCATACCCTTGGGACCGGCTACAGCCCCAGGATGAGATGAGCCGACATCGAGGTGCCAAACACCGCCGTCGATATGAACTCTTGGGCGGTATCAGCCTGTTATCCCCAGAGTACCTTTTATCCGTTGAGCGATGGCCCTTCCATACAGAACCACCGGATCACTATGTCCTGCTTTCGCATCTGCTCGACTTGTCAGTCTCGCAGTTAAGCACGCTTATGCCATTGCACTATCGTCACGATGTCCGACCGTAACTAGCGTACCTTCGAACTCCTCCGTTACGCTTTGGGAGGAGACCGCCCCAGTCAAACTGCCTACCATGCACTGTCCCCGATCCAGATAATGGACCTAGGTTAGAACCTCAAACACACCAGGGTGGTATTTCAACGTTGGCTCCATGAGATCTAGCGACCTCACTTCAAAGCCTCCCACCTATCCTACACAGATCTGTTCAAAGTCCAATACAAAGCTACAGTAAAGGTTCATGGGGTCTTTCCGTCTTTCCGCGGGGAGATTGCATCATCACAAACATTTCAACTTCGCTGAGTCTCAGGAGGAGACAGTGTGGCCATCGTTACGCCATTCGTGCAGGTCGGAACTTACCCGACAAGGAATTTCGCTACCTTAGGACCGTTATAGTTACGGCCGCCGTTTACTGGGACTTCAATCAAGAGCTTGCACCCCATCATTTAATCTTCCAGCACCGGGCAGGCGTCACACCCTATACGTCCACTTTCGTGTTTGCAGAGTGCTGTGTTTTTATTAAACAGTCGCAGCCACCGATTTTTTGCAACCCCGTTGGGCTCGCCTTGTACAGGTTCACCTACTTGGGGCATACCTTCTCCCGAAGTTACGGTATCAATTTGCCGAGTTCCTTCTCCTGAGTTCTCTCAAGCGCCTTAGAATACTCATCTCGCGCACCAGTGTCGGTTTGCGGTACGGTCGTCAATAGCTGAAGCTTAGTGGCTTTTCCTGGAAGCAGGGTATCACTCACTTCGTCTGCAAGCAGACTCGTTATCACCCCTCATCTAAGCCCGGCGGATTTGCCTACCAGGCACGACTACAGGCTTGAACCAACATATCCAACAGTTGGCTGAGCTAACCTTCTCCGTCCCCACATCGCACTATTGATCGGTACAGGAATATTGACCTGTTTCCCATCAGCTACGCATCTCTGCCTCGCCTTAGGGGCCGACTCACTCTACGCCGATGAACGTTGCGTAGAAAACCTTGCGCTTACGGCGAGGGGGCTTTTCACCCCCTTTAACGCTACTCATGTCAGCATTCGCACTTCTGATACCTCCAGCATCCGTTACCAGACACCTTCACAGGCCTACAGAACGCTCTCCTACCACGTGCAATAAATTGCACATCCGCAGCTTCGGTAACTGGCTTAGCCCCGTTACATCTTCCGCGCAGGACGACTCGATCAGTGAGCTATTACGCTTTCTTTAAATGATGGCTGCTTCTAAGCCAACATCCTGACTGTTTTAGCCTTCCCACTTCGTTTCCCACTTAGCCAATTTTAGGGACCTTAGCTGGCGGTCTGGGTTGTTTCCCTCTTGAGTCCGGACGTTAGCACCCGGTGCTCTGTCTCCCAAGCTGTACTCGTCGGTATTCGGAGTTTGCATAGGTTTGGTAAGTCGCCATGACCCCCTAGCCTAAACAGTGCTCTACCCCCGACGGTAATACTTGAGGCACTACCTAAATAGTTTTCGGAGAGAACCAGCTATTTCCAAGTTTGTTTAGCCTTTCACCCCTATCCACAGCTCATCCGCTAGTTTTGCAACACTAGTCGGTTCGGACCTCCAGTACCTGTTACGGCACCTTCATCCTGGCCATGGATAGATCACTTGGTTTCGGGTCTACACCCAGCGACTGATTCGCCCTATTCGGACTCGATTTCTCTACGGCTTCCCTATTCGGTTAACCTTGCCACTGAATGTAAGTCGCTGACCCATTATACAAAAGGTACGCAGTCACCCTTGCGGGCTCCTACTTTTTGTAAGCATGCGGTTTCAGGATCTATTTCACTCCCCTCCCGGGGTTCTTTTCGCCTTTCCCTCACGGTACTGGTTCACTATCGGTCGATTACGAGTATTTAGCCTTGGAGGATGGTCCCCCCATATTCAGACAGG
>NZ_JAUBRH010000123.1:0-4208 GCF_036701775.1 Microcoleus sp. N9_A2
GGCTATTTCTGCCCATTCTTGTGACTACTTTCCTATGCCCGAGCTCATTCCCATTTTTCAGACCTGAATCCTTACGAAAAATGCTTCGACAGGATAAGCCACAATAGCATAATGAAACGACTCATAGCCCCTTGTGGCATCAAGACCGGAATATTCCGCTGTCTAAAATCAGGAGTCAATCCAGAATTTCCCGAACAAGGAACCCCGCAAGGGGGTGTGGTAAGTCCATTACTCGCCAATATCGCTCTCAACGGGATTGAGGAAATACATCAATCAGTCCGTTACGCGGATGACATGGTAATAATTCTGAAACCTAAAGATAATGCGGAGGCAATACTTGATAAAATCAGCGAATTTCTGGCAGAACGAGGCATGAAGGTTAGTGAAAAGAAAACTAAGCTAACAGCTACGACAGATGGATTTGACTTCCTCGGTTGGCATTTAAAAGTGCAAAACAACGGGAAATTTAGATGCGTTCCATCAGTGGACAATTTTAGAGTTCTCTGTCAGAAGGTAAAACACATCATTAACAACTCGAATTATGGTGCTACGGTCAAAGCTCAAAAATTAGCCCCTGTAGTTAGAGGCTGGAGAAATTACCATCGCTACTGTAAGTTGGAGGGGTCACGGTTATCACTGTGGTTCATCAGCAATAGAGCCTTCAAGGTATTTAATAAGGAAGCAAAACAGAATCGCTATACTGTCAAGAAATTGATAGAAAAAGCGTTCCCGGCGGTTCCTTTATCCGAAAATAGATTTGTCAACGTCAAAGGAGAGAAATCCCCCTACGACGGAGATATAGCCTACTGGAGTGAGCGTAACAGCAAGCTTTACGACGGAGAAACCTCTAAAGCTTTAAAACGGCAAAACCATAAATGTGGGAAATGTGGTCTAAAAATGCTAGGCGATGAAAAGGTACATCTGCACCATGTTGATGGAAACCATAGTAATTGGAAAATAAACAACCTTCTAGCGGTTCACGAAAGTTGCCACGACTATCTCCACATAAGCAAAGGCGCAAGCCAAGAACATCGGGAGCTGGGTGCGGTGAAAGTCGCACGCCCAGATCTAACTGAGAGGGGCGGGGAATAATATCCCCCCTCGACTCAACCACTGACTACGTTATTTAGGTCACGACACCGGAGAATGCGAAGCTAGTTTTCCGCTCTGTCATCTGCAATTAAACAGTTTTAAAGTCACTGAAACAGTGTTGCAGGTCTAACAACAAGCCCTTATAACATTGACGAAGCTAACATCACCCCGTAAGGGAGGCTCCACAAGAGCAAACATTATGCGTACAGGGTTGTAAGGTTTGAGGTGGTAATTGTCCCATCGAAAGTACATTACAAAAGTACACCTAATCGAACAATCCCAAGGCGGTAATGGAAAGATTCAAGGCGGTTTCAACCGCCTGGTCGTTTTCCTCTCAGGACTAAAGTCTCTGAGTTTCCCACTTACCGAGTTTTTTTTATGATAGATGCAGCGCTACTATTGGGAGGGCTTTTCACAGTTGTTTGGCAAGCCATCCTTGGGACTCAAGCCAACGATGCAGCAAAGCACCTCTGTTTGACGGGGATAAAAAAAGTATCACGAAACGGTAAAATTGTCAATCACGATTTAGAAAAAGCGCTCAAAACATCTTTCCTGAAAGCTCAACAACAAATCGCCTCAGAATGCAAACAGGAAATCGATCCGAAAAATACGAATAACCGAGATAGTTTTAGCTATTCGCTGCAAGACAGGCGCAGGGATTTTGATTGGTTGAAACGAAGGCTCGAAAAGCTCAAATTAGAATTAGAAAAGGTTGATAAAGAAACAGTCCCATCTGGGATTCCGATTGAGGGTTTAGATGAGATAGAATTGCTGCTGACTGCGACAGATGAGTTAAAGCAGAATCGGGTAACAGAAGTTAACCAAAAACTGCTGGAAGTTGCTCTGGAAAATTGCGATGTTGCACCCTACAAAACGAAGTTAAAGCAAGAGTTGTTTGCCTTGGTGTCAGCATACTTTGCTCAGGAAATCAAGGAAAATGAAAAGGTTTTTCAGATATTTACCGGGCAAACATTGACGCGGATTGATAGCACAACCCAAGAGATGTATGCTTGGCTTGAGGAGATTGTCGAAAAGAGCCGCATTGTTTACCAACCGATTGACTGGCAGAGTATTTGTCAGCAGATTTTAGACGAGAAAGAACAGCAGCGGCTTAGTAGCAATCAGCTCACTTTTGGCAACCATCAAATTGATGATTTTTATGTGCCGCTGGGTTTGGTGGAACGGCACAAGGTGACTCAGCGACACGAGGATTTGGCGGCGGAGGAAGGTTCAGATTTGTACCGGGAAAAGGAAGTAACTCAAACCTTTGAACATAGGGAGTTTCTTGAGCAAGTTTTGCGGGGAGGAAGTAGCCCGAAAAGCAATGGGAAGCGGTTAGGAATTATTGGGGAACCGGGGGCGGGGAAAACTACACTGTTGCGGCAGATTGCTAATTGGGTAGCGGCGGAAATTTCGGAGGCGATTGTGATTTGGGTGTCTTTGGCAGATTTGCAGGGGAAGGATTTAGAATCGTATTTATTTGATATAGCAATCCTAAATGATTTTCTAGACCTATAACAATCCTAATTAATTTTCTGCGTGCAAGTATATTTATGTATTTTGGGGAAATCAAATTTATGTTCGTTAGTAAAAAAATCCAACAAAAATTTAACAATCTTAAAAGACCTACATAAATACCAATACTTTCTTAAAAAATTTTTAGCTTGTAACCAAATATCTTCAACGGGATTCTGTTGGGGAGCATTTGGAGCAAATAAAATACAAGTAATTGACCAATCATCAGGCTCTTTGTCACCATTTACTTCTAATAAGAAATCTCTAAATTCGCCTTATGATAGCTAGTACAGCTCGGCGTAAGTAGACAGACTATATTTGTGGTAGACTAACATAGTTAGTTTAGACCAGTTTCGGTAGGTGATAAAGGAGTCATATATGGCCTTATTAATGCCTAAAACATTAAAATTAAGCGATGGCGAGCGTCATCAACTTCACCAGTTGAGCAAGAGACACAACACGCCGCAACAGATCGTGCTACGAGCCAAAATCATTCTCATGGCATCTGATGGTCAAAATCATCGTGAAATAGCCCGAAGCCTAGAGATTAACCGGCAGATGGCTCGTTTATGGCGAAACCGATGGTTGGAGAGCCAGAGAAAAGACTTATCGATTTTGCAAAGATTACAAGATCGAGAACGTGTTGGCGCACCAGCAAAATTTAGCATGGAACAAGTAACCGAGTTATATGCACTCGCCTGTTCCTCACCGTCGGATTATGGACGGCCAATAAGTCATTGGACGGCTAGAGAACTGGCGGAGGAAATCATGTTTCAAGGCATTATTGAAAGTATATCAGTCCGACATGTTGGCAGATTATTAGAAGAAGCAGAACTTAAACCACAGGCCTCGCGCTACTGGTTAACCCCCCCCTGTGGATGAAGAATTTGATGCAAAAGTTAAAGATATTACAGGTTTATATCTGACTGCGATTGAACGCAGTCAAGATGGAGAACACACCATATCGGTTGATGAAATGACAGGGATTCAAGCTATTGAACGTATCGAGAAAGACTTACCAATGCGACCAGGAAAAGTTGCAAGAAGAGAGTTTGAATATATTAGTCATGGCACGCAGACATTGATAGCCAATTTAAATATTGCTACGGGTAAGATTATCGAGCCAACTTGCGGAAATTCGAGAACAGAAGCCGATTTTTTACTCAACATTCGTCACATCATTGAAACTGACCCTGATGCTCAAAAATGGCATCTAATTATGGATTGTCTGAATACTCACCAATCTGAATCACTGGTGCGTTTGGTCGCCGAAAAAGAAGGCTTAGATATCGACCTCGGTATTAAGGGAAAAAGCGGCATACTTCAATCCATGAAATCCCGCGCTGTTTTTTTAAGTGACCCAACACATCAAATTGTTTTCCATTATACACCCAAACATTCTTCGTGGCTTAATCAAATAGAGATTTGGTTCAGCATTTTGGTGCGGAAATTACTGAAAAGAGCAAGTTTCACCAGTCAGTACGATCTGAAAAATCGCATCCTCAGTTTTATTAACTACTTTAATCGTAAGGATTCAGGTCAAAAAAAACTTAAGTGACGGCATCTGGTAAAATAAACGAATGAAAAAGCCCGCAGCCACC
>NZ_JAUBRH010000124.1:0-4170 GCF_036701775.1 Microcoleus sp. N9_A2
CTCGACTTTTTTTGACGCTTTTATTGATTTTAACTATTTTACACTTATTCGGATATTTACAAAACCGGGATGCTCCCCATTTTTTAATTTTGGCTTCACAAAATATCAAGAATGAAAATTTAATGAAAATTTTTAAAGTTAGTTATAAGAATAGACCTCTTGCAAAATAGTTTTATGATATAATTAAAGGTTTTACTGAAAATTGGTTGAATCCCAACTTCTGACTTATTTGCACTCTTGTCTTGCTAGAAACAGGATAAAATGCTAGAAAGCTCTGTTGGTCGTTACAAAATAACTAAATCATGAAAAATCAATCTTACTTAAATTTGAAACCCGATCAATTTCAACGTAGATTTGGTATCAAGATTGAAACCCTAAAAGCAATGGTTAATGCCTTAGAAAGCTTTGCTGTAGAAAACCCTAAAGACAGAAGAGGGCGTCGCACTATCCTAACTCTCGAAGAACAGGTCTTAGTCGCCGATTAATATTGGCGAGAATATCGAACATATTTTCATATCGGGACAAATTGGGGAGTATCTGAATCAACTATTTGCCGAATTGTAACTGATATCGAATCAACTTTAATGAAAACGGGAAAGTTCCGTATTCCTGGGAAGAAAGCATTACTAAAAAACTCTGATTATCCAGAGTTCGTGGTGATGGATGTCACAGAAACAGCGATTGAACGACCCAAAAAAAAACAGAAAAGATATTACTCAGGCAAAAAAAAATGTCATACTCTAAAAACTCAATTGGTAATTAATCAAGAGACAAGAGAAATTATTTGCACTGCTTTTGGACCAGGGCATTGCCATGACTTTAACTTATTCAAAAAAAGTAAAGTTCATTTTCATCCCGCTACCAATAGCTTACAAGATAGTGGCTATCAAGGGATAAAGGACTATCACACCAATAGTTATATCCCTAGAAAGAAACCTAAAAATGGGAAACTTTCTCAAATAGAAAAAGACTACAATCGAGTTTTAGCACAGGAGCGAATTGTAATAGAACACGTTAATCGGAGTCTCAAAATTTTTAAAATATTGTCGAGTCGTTATCGGAATCGCCGCCGCCGTTATGGTCTGCGTTGTAATTTGTTGTCAGCAATTTACAATTATGAGTTAGCTGTAGGGGATTAAATTTAAAACCTCTAATTATAACATATATCTTTTTTGCAAGAGGTCTACTATGTATAACTGGTTGAATCGATGGGAAGATGAGGGAATGCTCGGATTATATCAACCAGGTAGAGGCAGAAAAAAAACATTTAATTCCGCACAATCAGATCAAATTAGAGACTGGGTAAAATTGCAACCCAAACAATTAAAGCAAGTAGTACAAAAAATCAAAAAAGAATGGTCTGTTAATATAAGTACAGAAACAATTAAGAGAATAATAAAAAAAAAGATGAGTTGGCATAGGATGCGTCGAGGTGTTGGCGGCAAGCCAGACCCCATAGAATACAAGGAAAAAAAAGAAAAGTTGTCAGAATTAAAACAATTAGAAGATGAGGGAAAAATTGATTTATACTATTTGGATGAGTCCGGATTTTGTGGCATTCCTTGTGTCCCTTATGGATGGCAAGATATTGGTGAATGTTTGTCAATTTATAGTCGTAGAACAAAGCGTTTAAATGTCTGGGGAATCATGAATCGGCAAAACACTCTTCATGCTTATGTTTCAGAGCAGACTATTAATTCTGATGTAATCATAGCCTGCATAGATACTTTCTTTGCTGTGGTGGAGCGGCCAACAGTTATTGTACTAGATCAAGCTTCTATCCATACTAGCAATGCCATTTTCGAGAAAATTGAAGAATGGAAAGAACGCGGTTTAACTATATTTGAATTGCCTACTTATTCACCTGAATTGAATTTAATTGAGATTTTGTGGCGGTTTATTAAATATCAATGGCTCGAAATAGATGCCTACTCTAGCTGGCCATCTCTTGTTTCATCTGTAGAAAGAATTCTTAAAGGATTTGGAGATAATTATGTAATTAATTTTGCTTAACTACTTAAACAATCCTGTATATATTATTTTTTTTTGCTGGCTAAGCTAAGACTGTGCCAGATATGCGATCCTCTTTGAGGGCTTCGCTAACGCGCGCCTCCAGCTTCTTCAATGTCGAATGAACAGCGAGTCGCTAGCGCCGTAGTGGTCAGTATTTTTAAGAATCTACTTCTTAAGTAACAGTCAAAATCTAGTTCTTAGGCAGTAGATTTTCGGAGAAGTATATAGTTAGCCTAGTAAATGTAGCACTAATAGCCAAGGATATCTTATGACTGATAATAAGCAGCCTTTTAACAAGCCGGAAGCCAATCCTGACTTCCAAGAAAAGAATGTTGACAATAGCGAAAACCAGCAGATTCAGGCTCAGACTAACGAAAATGCAGAATCACAGGAAGATCAATCATCAGGCTCAGGCATTGGTGCGAGGATAGCTGGAGCAGCAGTTGGTGGTATACTCGGTGCTCGCTCTGGAGGAATTCTTGGTGCTGTAGCAGGCTCAGTTGCGGGCGCTATGATTGGTAAAGGTACTGCTGATACTGTTAACCGTGCTGTAGATAATTTAGGGGATGCAGCACACAGCGTAGCAGACGGTATTACACACACTGTAGAAGAGCTAGGGACAGTAGTAAAGGAAACTGCTGAGGAAGTTAGACCATCTATCAAAGCTACAGCAGAAGCAGTCAAGGAGACTGTTGAGGAAACTAAGCCTTCGATTAAAGGTATAGCCGAATCTGTCAATGAGACAGTTAGAGAAGCCAAGCCTTCTGTAGTAGATGCAGTCAAGAGTGCATCCGAGGAAGTCAAACCTACGATTAGAGAAGTAAAAGATTCAGTCAAGCAGACAGTCGAAGGTGTCAAGCCTTCTATACAAAGTGCAGCGGACTCTATTAAGAGTACGGCTGAGGAAGTTAAGCCTTCTGTCAAAGCTGTAGCTCAGGAAATTGAGGGTGCAACTCAGGATCTTAGATCAACTGTAAAAGATACAGCGAAGGCAGTGGAGCCATCTATAAAAAGTGCAGCCGAATCGCTTAAGTCATCTGGAAAGAGTGCAGCCGAATCAATCAAGTCATCTGCTCAAAGCGCAGCCGAATCTGCTAAAGGTGCAGCGCATGATGTTAAGTCATCTGCCCAAAATGCAGCCGAATCTGCTAAAGATGCAGCGCAGGATGTTAAGCAGGATGTTAAGTCATCTGCCCAAAATGCGGCTCAATCTGCTAAAGGTGCAGCGCAGGAGTTTAAGCAGGATGTTAAGTCATCTGCCCAAAATGCAACCCCATCTCCTCAAGGTGCAGCGCATGATTTTAAATCATCTGCCCAAAATGCAGCCGAATTTGCTAAACCTCCAGTGCCTGATTTTAGATCCTCTGCCCAGAATGCAACCCCATCTCCTCAAGGTGCAGCGCATGATTTTAAATCATCATCCCAAAATGCAGCCGAATCTGCTAAACGTGCAGGGCAGGATGTTAAGTCATCTGCCCAATATCTAGCCGAATCCACCGAGGAAAATATGGATACGGATATTCACATCTCCGGCACTCCTGAACTCAAGGATCAAGTGGTCATTCATGACAAGAGAATCATTAAGGATTAGGTAAAGTAAGGACTTAACTCTAGCTTGTTCAAGCTAGCCCTAAGAGAGTTTAACAGAGAGTGGATCTTAGAAAAGAGTCCACTCTTTTCTGTTTAGGAGGAATACGATCGCCTAGGGTTTAACGGACTGTCTATTTATTGAGGAACTCTTCCCCTGAAGAAGGAGAGATTCCGTTCATAGTTCATAATTAGGTTGTAGCCATTTGTCGTAACTGCTCACCGCAACAAATTTGCGGTGAGCAGTTACACTTTAACTCAGAGCGCACCCCTTAATATTTCCTTACATAATTATGAATTTTTCCACCGACTTACTTAGAGTGAAACTTTGTTTGCCGCTAAAATTGTTAAGGCTTTGATTGTTGTGGCTCTTCTGGGCGAAGATACGGAAATATTTGTGTTGGACGGGAACAATTTCTCGACTACTGGCAGAAGTGGTTAAAACGGCTAAAGTTTTTTGTAGAAAAAGCTGCTTGATAAATCGAGAAATAGTTAAGTAGGTAGGCGGGAAAAAACATATCTATGTAACAAAACATTAAGTTACCTAATTGGAGTTAAACTTAAGACGTT
>NZ_JAUBRH010000125.1:0-3996 GCF_036701775.1 Microcoleus sp. N9_A2
AAAATCTTCTCTTCATCCCTTGGGTTTGTCTTGGCAATTAGAATAACTCCTTCCCCTACTTATTGAGCCGATACGGTTAAATGCTGTTGCAAATTAAATAAACTTCGTTTTTGTAGACGCGGTTTCAACCGCCATCTTATCTATCTTGAAATTATCTGCGTTGATCTGCGTTGATCTACCTTACATCTGCGGTTGACCGGCTCTATCAAAGATTTATGCAATAAGTCCAAAGACTAGCCGATCACAAACCTTCAGTACCGTTGGCGGCCTAGATCGCAGTACAATGAATTTCTGCCAGCAACTTTTTCAGCAAACACCGAAAAACTATTTTCATCGTCCACAATCAAAACTTTTGCTGCTGAATAATCCGGCGCTGGTGATGGCCCGGAGCCCCGCAAGCTACGAGAATTTGCGATCGCCAGCGATATTGCCTCTTTCTTAGCAGCAGACATTTCCAAAGAGTTTTCTGGATCTCCAGCATACACGATCGGCAACTTGACCAAAAAAGTCGAACCCACTCCGGGCGAACTTTTGATTTCAATACTTCCCCCCAGAAATTCCGCTAATTTTTTGCACAGAGACAATCCCAATCCGGTGCCTTTGACGCGCTTCTGCAAGGGATTTTCGAGTTGGACAAATTCTTCAAAAATCCGCGTTTGGTCGGCTGGAGAAATGCCAATGCCCGTATCTGCAACTGAAAAAATAACTGTTCCCCCGTCTCCTATTTCTGCCGCAACTCGGACTTCGCCTGCTTCGGTAAATTTGAGGGCATTAGAAATCAGATTTCGCAAAATCTGAGAAATTTTCCCCTCGTCGGTTGTGAGGATTGGAAGTTCGAGAGGATCTTCAAAAATTATAGAAACGGCCGAGTTTGGGGGAAGCAGGGGGCGCATCATTCCTCGCAGCGCGCTGAACAAATCTTCGACTTCAAAATCAGCCAAGCGAACAGTTAGTTTTCCGGCTTCCACTTTGGCTAAATCTAACGAGTCGTTGACAAGTTCTGCGAGAGACTCGGCGGATTTGTAAATGTAATTTACTTGCTTGTCCTGTTCGGCTGAAAGTTCTCCGTCGAGGCGATTTAACAATATTTCAGAAAGGCTCATAATTGCCGTTAGTGGAGTGCGAAACTCATGGCTCATATTGGAGAGAAAGCTGGTTTTGAGTTCGCTGGCGCGCCGGAGAGATTCGGCCTTATCATTCAATTCGGCGTAAAGTGCCACGACTCCGCGATTGGTATCTTCTAGTTGTTGATTTAATTGTACGAGTTCTTCTTGACGCTGGCGGAGTTCGTCTAAAGTGCGTAGTAATTCTTGATTTTGCTGCTGAATTTCGGCATAGGGATCTTCGGGAATTTGGCGCGCTAGTTTGTCAACTAATTGATTTAGTTCGATCGCACTCAGCGCAGGCATATTTTTGGAAAACTGTTTAATTAATTGTACAGCCGTTCCGCGATCGGGCGCAGAGTCGATTTTCACTTCGTCCATCAACCGTTTCGCTGCTGCTAAACCAAGTCCCGCACCAGTTTGCGATCGAAAATTGGGGCTTAACACAGCCGGTAAATCAGCAATTCCCGGCCCCGTGTCAGAAATCCGAGTCCGAAAAAATTGGGGCGATTCCCCTTCCACAATGAATTCTACTTTGCCACCGCCTGCATATTTGAAAGCATTGCGGGCAATTTCGGAAACTGCTGTGGCGATGCGGGTTTGTACTTGGGAATCGAATCCCAGCCCTTTAGCAATTTGGCGAGCTCTTTGGCGAACTTGTACGATGTCTTGTTCAAAGCGGACTTCCGTCGTCAGGATTGGGTAACTCACGCTGCTTCTCTCATCTTGGCTACTATAACTGTCATGTCATCGCGAGTGCGTTTGAAGTCCCGGTAGAGCACGGCTGCGATTAAAGCAGGATGTCTGGAGGCTAAACCCGGATAGCGGTTTAAATTCCACTGCGCCGCCAAACCGTCGGAGTGCATGATGAGTAGGGACTGCTGCGACCAAGGATAGACAAATTCTGCTACTTTTCGCATCATATGTCCAACTGTGCCGTTGTAGGAAACCATGCTGCGGCTTTGGTTATCTGTCACCACTACACCGGTGATGTTGCCAATTCCGGCAAAACAAACTGTTTGTTGGGTAGGATCTATTTGGGCGATCGCCGCAGCCGCTCCTCTGGTATTTTTTAAAGCAGCGTGCGCCTTCTCTAAAATTGCTTTCGGCCCGAGTTTGGCGTTTTCCTCAAATACCCGCACTGCTTCGCCAGACGCTTCCTGGGCCAAATCCCCGTAGCCGAGCCCGTCTGCAACTAAGATCAGGTTTTTGTCAAGGTGATTTTCTGCCGCCCACGAATCCCCGCAAATTTGCTCTCCTACTTTCGGCAAGTGGATGACCCCAAATTCCAAGTAATTGCTGTTTTGAAAGGCTTCCCGGCTATTTTGGGTAGGTTCCAGCCGCGCTAATAAGGCTGTCCCCAGTTTTGGTACAGAATGAATATCAAAAAAAGTAGAGAGGCGTTTAATTGCCCCCAATCCAGTTCCAGGGCTTCCCGCTGTAGAAAAACCGTCTCGCATACACAGCGCGACATTTGCCATTCCTTGGCCCCGGTCTAGCGCTACTATTTCAATGCTATATCCTGCCGCTGTTTTTAATGTTCGCAGCAAAAGTTCTCCTTCGCGGCCGTGTTTGACCAGGTTTTTTGCTGCTTCGGTGGCAACAATTGCCACTTTACCGCGATCGGTCTCGTTAAATCCGACTTCGGTCGCGAGGGCGACTGCGATTCGGCGCGCTTCTCCGACTTGACTTTCTTCTGTTACGGGCAGGGCTACGGCATCTATCATTACTTTATAGTTCTAATCTTAAGCTGGCACGCATTTAAAAAGTCATTGGGCATTGGGCATTGGGCATTGGGCATTGGGCATTGGGCATTGGGCATTGGGCATTGGGCATTGGGCATTGGGCATTAGTCATTGGTCTGATTGCATAAATCTTTGATTGATTGCGAAACTGCAGATGCAACGCAAATGCAACGCAGATAATTTTAAGATAGTTGGCGACTTTGGCAAGAGGTATATTAGTTACAAGAAAGCAGTCAAGCGTGAATATTTCCCCCCTCTCCCAATCTCCCAATCTCCCCCTCTCCCAATCTCCCCATCTCCCCCTCTCCCCATCTTCCTCACCGCCAGCGAACGATCGCAATTTTAGTCCCCTTACCCACTTTGGAAACAATCTCAAATTCGTGCATCAACCGCTTGGAACCACTCAGCCCCAAACCCAAACCGTGATTAGAAGTATAACCGTCAGTCATTGCCAATTCAATGTCGGGAATTCCCGGGCCCTTGTCTTCAAATATCAGCCTCAGCCCTTTGCGGGTGCCTAATAGGAGCGTTTCGAGAGTTACAGTTCCCCCTTTGCCGTACTCTACAGTATTGCGGGCGAGTTCACTAGCTGCGGTAACGATTTTCGTTTGGTCTAATAAACCGAATCCCATTGCTATAGCCCAAGCTCGCACTTGCTGTCGGACGTGGACTATATCGGATGACGATCGGATTTCTAGTGTCTCACGTTTTGACATGGCTACTGTACCAAAATAGAACTTCTCCCCAAAATATAGGACTTACGCTCGTCAACTTAGTTTCTCCTAATAAAACTTACGCACTTACTACGATTTTCTCTCAATAGAGAACATAGTGAAGCAATCTCAAACCCTTGATTTAACCCTCTTGAGTGCGTAAGCCCTGTCCTAAGAAATCTTCAGTTTGTCAACAAGGTATCTACAAACAAACTAGGTTTCTTTACTTCCTGTGCCTCAGTCACGGCACAATTAATCGACTGCTTACCAGAAAGAATTGGTTTAAAGCCGGAACCCTTGTAGGAAGAAATTAAAAGAAGACTATTCATTACTCCAATCCTCTTCCTTCCAGGTAGATGTCGCTATCCCAGGTCAACTGTCAACTGTCAACTGTCAACTGTCAACTGTCAACTGTCAACTGTCAACTGTCAACTG
>NZ_JAUBRH010000126.1:0-3600 GCF_036701775.1 Microcoleus sp. N9_A2
ACCCACTCACAAAAGCGTTCCCAGACGTTGGCGCTTTCGCGCTGCTGTAAGGTTGTTGTCATTTGTTTATGATTGCTGTATTTGGTTTTCAATGTTCGTGACGGCTTTGTGTTCCGCCATGTAAATAAACATAAAGCATATTCTAAGGTTTGTAAAGTATTTTAACAACAGATTAACTAATGAGAGGTATAAGCTTAACTGATCAATATGCAGAAAACTTGATAAATAGGTAAGAATGCACAAAAAAGTAGGTAAAGCCTGGAAGCGCGTCGCCTTCAGGCATGGAAATATTAAGATACAGACTTTTGCTGGCTAGGTATCATAATGAGAGCCCAATAGGGAACTTCAGCGGGATCGACATCTACGATCGCCCGAATTCGCTGATTAGGCATAGTTGCGCGTTCTATATACAGTGCTCGATCGAACTGTCCCAACTCAATCAGCACGTCCCGGACTTTCGCAAAATGTCGCCCCAGTTTAATAATCACAGCAGCATCAACAACCGCCAGTCGAGCGCGCAAAACCTCAGCCTCCAGCGTCGCAGGCATAATACTTAACACATCGTTACGATAAGTCAGTGGCACTCCCAACGCAGCCGCACTCGCCATTGTCGAAGAAATTCCCGGCACAACTTCAGTGGTAAATCTCGCCGACAAGCGGTTGAATAGATACATAAACGAGCCGTAGAGAAAAGGTTCGCCCTCACACAGCACCGCCACATCCTGTCCCTCGCTCAGATGTGCGGCAATTTTCTCGGCAGCAATATCATAATAAGGTTGAGACGATCGCGTCGGACTAAAAGGCAGCGGCATCGGAATCTCAATTTGCTCCGGGCGCAGATAATCAGCGACGATCGCCCGCGCCAGCACCTTACCATTTTCCATCGCCGGATAGGCAATCACGGGCACCGATTGCAAAATCCGATAAGCTTTCAATGTGATCAATTCTGGATCGCCAGGGCCAATACCCAAACCGTACAATTTACCAGTAGCCTTAGTCATAATTCATCCTTTTTCGCTAACGCATTCACGGCCGCCGTTGCCATTGCACTGCCACCGCGCCGCCCGTGCAACGTAATAAATGGCACTCCCCGACTGTTGGCCGCCAGTTCGGCTTTGGATTCGGCGGCCCCCACAAATCCTACCGGGAAACCCAGAATTAAAGCCGGTTTGGGTGCTCCGGCATCCAGCATTTCCAGCAGTCGGAACAAAGCAGTCGGGGCATTGCCAATTGCCACAACCGCACCCTGCAAGTTGTCCAGCCATAAATCAAGGGCCGCGGCCGATCGAGTATTTCCGATTTGCCGCGCCAACTCCGGGATTTCGGAATGCCAGAGGGTGCAAATCACTGGATTGTCAGCGGGAAGGCGTTTGCGAGTGATGCCTTCGGCCACCATCCGGGCATCGCACAGGATGGGCGCACCTGCTGAGAGGGCTTGGCGTCCGCAGGTTGCTGCACCGGGGGAAGCTGCTAAATCTGTAACAATATCGGTCATGCCACAACTGTGAATTAGTCGCACTGCGACGGATTCTAAATCTGGCGGCAAGCTTGACAAATCTGCTTCGGCTCGAATTGTGGCGAAGGATTTGGTGTAGATTTCTGTTCCGTCTCGAATGTAGTCAATCATTGTTTAAAACTGCTATGGGAAGTTTGTTTGATTTGTGAAATAGATTTTTTGAATGAACCGCGAAGGAATAAATCTCAAGAGAGATAGAAAGAGAAATGCTTAAAATTTGTCTGTTTTTATGGGATATTTCTTCACTTTCAATTCCAATTTTCGCTGCTCAACAACTCCTGCAATTGGTCGAACGCCTGCCGGTCAACAAACTCACCAAATGACTCCACAGACTCTCGAAACCGCTGATACACCCGCAACATTCGCTCGATCACATCTGGCATCTCGATCGCACTCACCGCCTGAAAAATTGGTCGTCCGAAGGGCAAATCTTTTCTACCCGCATGAATGTTGTAACCTTCGATCGTCTCGTCTCCTTGCTCAATCTGAATTCCCACCAGCGTGATATCAAGTGGCTGATGCTGGGCGCAGGACTTTTCGCAACCGCTGAAATGAATGTTAATCGGCAGGTCGATCGTCAATTTTTGCGCTAAATCCCTCGCCATTGCTAGGGCGTGACTTTGAGTATCTGTCGCCGCCGACGCACAGCCGCTGCTGCCGGCACAAGCCACCAAGCACGAATCTAGGCGAGTCGCCGACGAGTGCAATCCCAAATCGGCGATTTGCTGTTTTATCTCAAAAAGCTGGGAGTTGGGGATATCAGAAATCAACAGATTTTGCCACGGCGTAAGTCTCAGGGTACCGCTGGCTAGATTTTGGGCTAAATTTGCCAAATTCCGCAGTTGCTTTGATTCTAGCCTACCGAGAGGCAGCGCAATTCCCATGTAGGAGAAATCCGGCTGTCGCTGAGGGTGGATGCCGAGATGTCGGGATTGTTCGATCGCCCTTGCAGATGAGTCGATCGAGCGGGCGGGCAAGATGCCCACCCCACAAGGAATTTCACTCTTCGCTTCACAGGCATCTTGCCTGTTTTTGGGAAAGGTGCAAGATGTGTATTGCAATACAAACGGCAAATTCTGCTGTACCCGTTCTAGATAACTTTCAACACCCCAATCTGCCAGCAGGTGACGCAAACGCGGTTTTTTGCCATCAATTCGAGGCTGATTTTTTGTGTATTCAAGATACGCTCTAGTCAGGGCGGCTAAGACTGAAATACATTGCGATTGTTGGATTAAAATCCCTGTATCGCTGTTTAAATGCAGCCGAAAAACGATTTCTGATTGGGTTGAACGCCCTTCAGCAGCTAATAAAAGATCGTTGCGTAAATCGCCGATAGAAACCGATTCCCCGCCGTCGAAGCCAATACTGAACTTAGGCGAAAGTTCCGACAATTCGGGATGCGTTTGCAGGTAATCATCCCAAGCTTTGACTAGCGGGCGAGTATCCAGTAACTGCTGGCGATCGATCCCGGCTGTCGGACTTGCCATAATATTGCGAATTGGGTCAACTTCAACGCGGCGAGACGCTATCCCCAATTCCTGCAAGCGGTTCCAGATTTCCGGGGCAATTTCCGAGTTCACTTCTCGGATTTGCAAATTTGCCCGATTCGTCACTTGCAAACAGCCGGTACTGTATTGATCGGCCAAATCGGCGATCGTCCGACACTGCTGCGCGTTTAAAATTCCCCCCGGAATCCGCATTCTCGATAAAACTCCGTCTCGGGCTTGGGAACCGTAAAATAAACCCGGACAAGTCGGCAAATCAGTCAAAGCTAACAAATAATCTCCTCCCCGTGCTACGCAGGGAATCCAAAAGTAAACGCCCACAAAGCGCCCCCGAAATCGGCATTCTGACTTTTACAGTTGCGGCACAGCGCCGGAATAGCACCGGACTTTCCCGCTTTCAGGTTTTAGAAAGGTATCACGAGCTGACCCACAGAAAGCAAAAGCCTTAACTTTCTTAACAAAACACCTGGCGATGGCGTCGGGCCCCGCAAGCTACGGGCATCTCTCTCCTTTCATCAGCTTTCCTGATGACTTCTATCAGTTTAACTGTCGCTCAACCCCTTTACAAACATTAACAAA
>NZ_JAUBRH010000127.1:0-3303 GCF_036701775.1 Microcoleus sp. N9_A2
TACTAATATTGGTCTGTAGGTTTGATTATATATTGGTTTGCAAGTAATGACAACTGTTTACCGCCGCGAGCGCCATTCTGTTACAGAACTTAAAATGCACTTGGTCTGTGTGACAAAGTATCATCGGTCTGTATTCACGGACGAAAGCCTTGATTTGATTGAAAAGTCGTTTCGAGAAGTAGCCCAAAAAATGAACTTTCAAGTGCTAGAGTTCAATGGCGAAGGCAATCATGTTCATGCACTGATTGAGTATCCGCCTAAATTGTCGATATCTCAAATTGTTAACGCATTGAAAGGCGTGTCCAGTCGTCGGTACGGACAGGCTGGACACGAAAAACCCCACAAAGAAGCATTGTGGAGTCCCAGTTATTTTGCTGTTTCCGTAGGAGGTGCACCTTTAGAAGTTTTGAAGGAATATATTAGAAACCAAGAAAAGCCGTCCTAGAAGGACGGGGCTTGTATCCCATTTTTTTGGTCAACGAAATGATCAATCCCGGTGATGTGCAGTGGATGACCGCTGGGGCAGGCGTAGTGCATTCCGAAATGCCAGAAGCTGAGTTTACCCGCACGGGTGGGCGACTGCACGGCATTCAACTGTGGGTCAACTTGCCGCAGCGGGACAAGATGATTGCTCCTCGCTATCAGGAAATTCCATCAGCGCAGATTCCGGTGGCTCAGACCAAAGATGGGTCCGTGACGGTGCGTGTGATTGCGGGAGAAGCGTTGGGGGCGAAAGCGGTGATTGAAACCCGCACCCCGATTATCTACTTGCACTTCACGCTACAACCGGGCGCAAGCATGGTTCAATCGGTACCGAAAGAGTACAACGCCTTTACCTATGTCCTCGATGGGTCTGGTTTGTTTGGCACTGAGCAGGAACGGGGTGAGGATGGGCAAATGGTGATTTTTGCACCTGATGGTGAGGAAGTGGCGATCGCCAATCCTGCGGATGCCACCCAGCCCCTTGATCTATTGCTGATTGCTGGAGTGCCGCTGAATGAACCTGTGGTGCGCTATGGTCCTTTTGTGATGAACACTGAAGCCGAAATCCTACAAGCGATCGACGATTACCGAAATGGAACGATGGGACACATTCATGCTTAACACGCTTCAAAACCGCATTACCCAACATCAACTTCTGACCAATATACGCATCAAGTTATTGCATTTGCATAAACTGTTGTTGGATACAGAGCGTATTCGTTACGAACAAGTGCGCGGACGGGTCTCTAAAGGTGAATTGCTGCAACTGGCGATCAGTCACGATCAATTTGCCTGGTTGCATCGCCTCTCAGAATTGATTGTGCAAATTGATGAGTTAATCCACTCTGATGAGCCTATCACCTCCGAGGCGATCGCTGCTCTCATTGCTGATGTTCAGATTCTACTCACACCTGATGAAGTTGGAAATGACTTTGCTGTGAAGTATGATATGGCACTTCAGCGTAACCCCGATGTGGTGCTAGCTCATGCTGATGTGGTCACACTGCTAGCGACTAAAGTTCAACTATAAATTGAGCAGTTCGTCCAGGTTAATTTTAATCTGGACGAACTGCTTTTAGGCATTATATTTACCGAATCGTAAGCATTCGCGGCGTGTTCAGGTGTTTATTAATTTCCTAGTTCAGCGATTTAGGAATCCGTCCTATTGGGAAAGGAACGTTTGACGAACGATACTGCCTACTCTGACAGTTAATCTGCGAATTGATGTATTTCCTAAACGAATTGATGCGCCCGATTCTAACTTAAGTTATAGCTAGCCTTCTACTCCACGATGGAATGGTTACTCTATCAATTTGTACTGTAAAAAATTTAACTCGCTATAGACGACGGCTTGAAGGCTATCGCCTATATTGAATTTATGCAAACAGTCATCCAGGCAATGAATTGAGCAAGTTAATTGCAAAATTCCATGCTTGATGCAGATTTAGAAAGATGAACGACGATCGTAGCCGCAGTTCCTTACTTGTACCGCCTTCAGCCCAAGATTGGAT
Organism: Microcoleus sp. N9_A2; assembly: GCF_036701775.1. Classification (NCBI taxonomy): domain Bacteria; kingdom Bacillati; phylum Cyanobacteriota; class Cyanophyceae; order Oscillatoriales; family Microcoleaceae; genus Microcoleus; species Microcoleus sp. N9_A2. The sequence goes on from NZ_JAUBRH010000127.1 coordinate 1,995, forward strand.
TCAAGGTGTGTTGAGTGCGAAGGTAGTGCTGGTGATGTATGGAGACTATCAATGCTCTAGAAGTGCGAACGTTTACAAGATGATTAAAGCGATCAAACGAGAGCTTAGTGCTGCTTTTGGAGAAGATTATTTATGCTTCATCTTCCGTCATTTTCCACAAACACAGATTTATCCCCATGCTCAACGGGCAGCCCAAGCCGCCGAAGCTGCAGCCGCCCAAGGAAAGTTTTGGTTAATGAGCGATACTTTATTTGACCATCAACAAAGGTTGGAGAACGGTTATCTTGTCGAGTACGCCAATGATTTAGGGCTTGACATTCCTCAATTTCTCAAAGAGTTGTCTAAACAAGTGCATGTTGATCGCATCAATGAAGATATCGAAGGCGGAATAGAGAGTGGAGTGACGACTACCCCAGCCCTGTTTATCAATGAAATTCAGTATACCGGGCACTGGAACACGACGGAGTTGATGGCAGCCATGATTGCTGCAAGTCATTAAGTTCACCGATCTTTGCTCCCAATTCATATCTGACTTGTCTGTAAGTGCTGTAAGTTATCTAATTTTGATGGCTAGGGTTTTGCCTGTTTCACTGAACAAAATTGCCACTTTTTGAACCATGACAACAGTTACCATGCCAACAACTGAATTCCTGGGTATTGATTTAGTCAATTACAAATCAGTATTTCATTGAGGATAGTTCTATGACGCATTCACTAGTACAAGGCAAGAATAATCCTGGGCATGAAGGTAAACCTCAGACTGGTTCTCTTCGCGACTCTTCAGTTAATCATGCCCTGATTGCGATCGCGCAAGAAGTCACTGAGTTGCTGAGACAAACTTACCTGAGACAAACCGATGAAATTAAAACAGGAGAAACAGAATGATACTGCAAGATAAAGTGGCGTTAGTCACCGGAGGCAAATCGGGAATTGGTAGAACAACGGCGATCGCTTACGCCCAACAACAAGCAAAGGTGGTGGTGGTGGGTCGTCGAATTGATGAAGGTGAAGAAACTGTTCGACTGATTCAGGAAGCTGGCGGAGAGGCTAATTTTGTGCAAGCAGATGTCACGAAAGAAGCCGATGTTAAAGCAATGGTTGATAAAGCGGTTAGCGTTTTTGGTCGGTTAGATATTGCATTTAATAATGCAGGAACTATCGGCGAAAATCCTTCATTGATTGAGCAAACAGAAGTGGAATACGATCGCACGATGAACGTCAATGTCAAAGGGGTTTGGTTGTCGATGAAACATGAAATCGCTCAGATGTTGAAGCAGGGAAGTGGTGCAATCGTCAATATGGCATCTGC
>NZ_JAUBRH010000128.1:0-3169 GCF_036701775.1 Microcoleus sp. N9_A2
TTGGGTATGGAAGTAATGCACGAGCGCAATGCTCACAACTTCCCGCTTGATTTGGCTGCTGGTGAAGTCACCCCAGTAGCAATGATTGCTCCTTCTATCAATGGCTAAGTTTTAGCTTTTGATTGACAAACAGCGCTCCTAGTAATAGGGGCGCTTTTTGTTTGGGGAAAAATATTTTAGAGACTTTATTCGGATATCTCGTCCGGTAAAATAACCGTTATAACTGACATCTTGCACTATTATTAATAAGTGTTTCACGGGCGGGCAGGATGCCGACCTCACAAGAACAAATGTACTGTTTGTGGAACAGGCAAGATGCCTGTTATTGAGAATGATCCAAGATGTCAGTTATAAATTTTGTAGTAAAGACTTCAGTCTGAGCGAGTTTGATGAGGACTGAATTCCTCACTATAAACCAATTTTATTCTGGTTGTTTGATCGGAAATAATATGATTAACAACTAACAACTAATAACTAATAACTAATAACTAATGAGTGATGACTATTGAGTTTGAGCATTCCGATGCAGCCGGAAATGAGATTAGGTGTAAGGATTCCATGCACAAATGGCTTTCGGTGGTGGGGATTGGGGAAGACGGACTTTCGGGATTGAGCCCGATCGCCCGATCGTTACTCGATAGATCTAAAATCGTTGTCGGGGGCGCGCGCCACCTCGCAATGCTACCAACCGACGACACCCGCGAAAAATTAGTTTGGGCTTCACCCCTACAAACAACCATTGACGACATCATCCGCAGGCGCGGAGAATCTGTCTGCGTGCTAGCAAGCGGCGATCCGATGTGTCACGGAATTGGTGTCACGCTGTCGCGCCGGATTCCCATTTCGGAAATGACTGTGATTCCCGCAGCATCGGCTTTTAGTCTGGCTTGCGCGCGTTTGGGTTGGGCGCTGGCGGATGTTGAGACTTTCAGCTTAACAAATCGCCCGATCGCCTCGATCGCCCTTGCTTTGTCTCCCGGCGCGCGCTTGCTAGTCTTGAGTGCCGATCGACATACACCGGGAAAGGTCGCCGATTTGTTGACACTGCGGGGGTTTGGCAGCAGTTTGATGACTGTGTTCGAGCGGATGGGGTCGGAGGCGGAACGGCGGATTGAGGGGGTTGCAGCGGCTTGGAATGTGGCGGATTTGGCGGATTTGAACACGATCGCCATTGTAGTTGCAGCCGATCGACAAACTCTTATCCTCCCCCGAACTGCGGGTTTGCCGGATGCTGCATATCGCCACGACGGACAACTTACCAAGCGGGAGGTGCGAGCCGTTACTCTGTCAGCGTTAGCGCCGATTCCGGGGGAGTTGCTGTGGGATGTGGGCGCTGGCTGCGGCTCGATCGCGATTGAGTGGATGCGGAGTCATCGGAGTTGTCGGGCGATCGCGATCGAACGCCATCCAACTAGACTGGAATACATTGCTGAAAATGCCTCTAAATTTGGTGTTCCCGAACTTAAAATCGTGGCGGGAGACGCACCGGAAGCTTTGGCAAATTTGCCGCAACCGGATGCTATTTTCATCGGCGGCGGTGTCACCGCAGAAGGTTTGCTAGAAACTTGTTGGAATGCTTTAGGTGAAGGCGGCCGTTTGGTGGTAAATGCGGTTACTGTTGAAAGCGAACTTACGGTGCTGCAATGGCATTCTTTGCACGGCGGCGAACTGATTAGAATTGGGATTCAGCGCACGGGGGCGATCGGCTCTTTTGTGGGTTGGAAACCGCTGGCACCGATTACTCAGTGGGCGGTAGTTAAGTAGGTCATTGCGAAAAAACAATAGTATCTTGTAGATACTGTCTTGATCTGTCGGCTCTCCCGAACTTATGGTGATAACTTTATCTAATTAGAGAAGCAAGCTAATACGCGATTTCTAAAATTTTCAAAATTAGAAAAGCCATACCCTTGTCGCATAATCAACTTAATTCGATTGTTGATTCCTTCCATTACTCCACTTGTTGTCCGATGAATAAAGTAGTTACAAATACCCTCAAAATAATTTTCAATTGTTGATGCAGATTCTCTAAAAAACACTTGTGATGATTCAACCACTCTTTGATTTTTTTCTGCCCTTTTTCGACAGTCAAGTTAGTTTCATATATTCTTCTAAAATTTTCCTTCATCTCATACGCAATCCTCAACCATTCTGATTTCTTTAAGGTCAATTCTAATTTATCAATCTGCTCTGGATCAAGATTTACCCATTGCTCAACAATAAATATTTACTACATCTATCTGTGATTCCTGCTGCTCTACGCAATTTATTTAAATCTCGATTTACCACTTTCATTACATGAAAACTGTCAATAACAATTTGAGCATTTGGGAATACTTTTTTGATAACTTTAGGGAATCGTCCCCACATATCAACACTCACTTCCTCAACTTGTTCTCGAACCTCAATTGCTTGTGCCATCAGGACTTCAATGATTTCTTCGGAGCGATGAGAATCAATCATTTCAATTAAATTACCTTTGGAAATGTCACTAACAACAGTCACAAAATTTCCTTGACCTTTCCGCATACTTATCTCGTCCAGAGAAATTCGTTTAACTGTTCCCAACTTGTTTTTTTTTGAATTTTGTTTACCTGATCAAATATTCCTTTTATTTCGTCATAACTTAGTTCTTCTTTTCGTCCAATTTGCTCCATACTCGATTGTTTGACACGCTCATAAATATTTGTTCGTATCGTTGAGTATGCCGTCTTTTAATGTCCAGAAAATTTATTTTTTCTGTGGGATAACGTTGGCAATTAGAACAGTAAAACTGCCGTCGTGGGATTTTTAAATACACAGGACGACCAAATACTGGTAAATCTCTTACTAAGATTGGTCGATTCTAATGCAGTTTTTCGGTATAATTTTGACAATGATGACAAACCATACCTTCTCCTACAATTCTCAGTCCTAATAAAACTTTTCCCTCAATTTGAGTACAACTTTCAACCTTTACTCCAGGCAAGTCTAATATATAGTCCAAATAAAAATCCATGACAGTAAATGTATTGTTTGTTACATTATATACCATAAAGTCAGGAGAGCCGTCAAAAAGACTTTCATGTCGTTTTACTGAAAGAAGAACGTGGCTCAAAACCCAAAAAGTTCACTAATAATACCGCAGGGTTTGAGAGCTTAAATCAGTGGCTCAAAAAGCAAGGTGTCGAAG